>CAKRVQ010000143.1 GCA_934408795.1 uncultured Eubacteriales bacterium | reverse complement strand
GGTGATGTTGTCGGCAGCAGATCGTGTGAATATCTGCAAAAGACACTCCCCCGACTGCGCTCCTCACTCTCGCTTGACGCGATAATAGCAAACGGCGAAAACTCGGCGGACGGAAACGGAATAACGCCTCTTTCGGCTGAACAACTTTTTGCCTCGGGCGTTGATATCATAACCGGCGGCAACCATACCGTCAGAAGAAAAAACGCCTCCGATCTGCTTGAAGAGCGCACCGATATCACCCGCCCGTATAACCTGTGTAATTACGATTCGGGACGCGGCACGGCATATCTCGATCTCGGCAGATGTTCGGTCTCCGTAATAAACCTATGCGGCACGGTATATATGGAGGGCACCTCCTCCGCTTTTGACGCCGCCGATAAAGCGCTGGATGAGGTCAAAAGAAACGGTTCCAAAATAATATTGGTCGATATACACGCCGAGGCTACAAGTGAAAAGGTCGCACTCGGACTGTATCTTGACGGCAGAGTATCCGCAGTATTCGGAACTCATACACATATCCCGACTGCGGATCTGACGGTACTTCCCGGCGGCACGGGATATGTCACCGACCTCGGTATGTGCGGGCCCGAGTTGTCCGTACTCGGTATAGATAAGGATATAATAATCGGAAGATTCAAAGGGAATACCGATCATCGGTTCCGAGTCTCCGAAAACAAAACGGTTATGCAGGGATGCATTTTCACAATAGACAGTGTCACGGGAAAATGTATTTCTGCCGAAAGAATCACGGTATAGAGTATCGGAGTTGAAATGATGAAAAAAGCGATCGCCGTTTTTCTCTCCGCGGTATTGACCGCCGTCCTGGTCTCGGGATGCGGCGGTAAAGACGGTACCGTCTCGGGAGGGGATAAAAAGGATCCGATAACAACTGCATCATCGGTCGTGCTTGCATATTGTGCAAACGATTCGCTGAACCCTTATAAGTGTAAAACGATACAAAACAGGTACCTTGCGGGACTGTTGTACGACCCGCTCGTGAAACTGTCGGAGAAGTATGTTCCCGAGTACTGCCTTGCCGAAAGTGCATCCGTTACCGAAAAGGCGTGTACGGTAAAGCTGAAGAGCGCTAAATTTTCGGACGGCTCTTCCCTGACCGCCGCGGATGTAGTGTATTCCGCAAAACTTGCGATCAACAGTGATGCCTATAAAAGCAACCTCGGCAATGTATCCTCTGTCACAGAGTCGTCGGGATCGGTCGTTTTCACGCTCAAAAGTCCCGATCTTAACTTTTTGAACCTTCTTGACTTTCCGATAATAAAAAACAATACCGGCGATCTTACCGATAACGCGAACCTTGAGCTTCCGCCTGTAGGCTGCGGACGCTATACATTCGATAAGTCGGAAGAAAAACTCATCAGAAGAAACGATTATCACGGGACGGCGCCTGTTTCCGAAACAATAGGCCTTACCAACATTCCCGATAAAGAAGCATTGAAATACGCCGTCACATACGGAAAAATATCGGTTTGGTACGACTCCGAAGCCGATAACAACGCATTGATAATAAACGGCGGTACCGATGTATATACAAAAAACACCCTGACATACATCGGAATAAATTTTGAAGACAGTCTTCTCTCACGCCCCGAGACCAGGTATATGATAAATGCGGCGTTCGACAGAAAAGCGCTGAGTGAAGAATTAAAGCAGAGCTTTACCGTCCCGGCATACGGCATTTTCAACCCCTCGTGGGAGGCGGTCTCGTCACTGCAATCGGATAATGATTCGGGACGCGAAGATGTTTTGGTTGCCAATTCGAAAGAAATAGGTTATAATAAAAAAGACAATGACGGATACTTCGTGTCAAACTCGGGCAAAAGACTGTCGTTCACGCTGCTGTATTGTAACGAATCCGCTGAAAAGATATCCCTTGCAGAGACGCTGAAGTCGGCATTTGCAAAATCGGGGATAGAGCTTGTGACAAAAGGCTTGAGCTTCAATGACTATGCCGCAGCACTCGCTTCGGGAAACTTTCAGCTCTACCTTGCACAAACGCGGTTCAAAAACAATATGGATGTGTCCTCTGTCGTCTGCACTTACGGCTCACTTGCTTACGGTCTTAAAAACTCGGCAGCGGCTAAGGCGGCGGGCGGAATAAACGCCGGCACCGCATCGGAAGCTTCCTCTGATGCATCCGCTTCGTCATCCCCGTCATCTTCATCGTCCCCGTCGCCGGCGGGCAACACTTCTTCGGCAGACAACACCTCGCAGTCGGACGGTAAGACCGAGCCTGCACACACAATTATGGATACCGCACTCGCCGCATATAACAGGGGCGATCTCGATATTTATGATGTAGCGGGAGTTTTCAGCCTTCAGCTGCCCGTCATCCCCATAAACTACGGCTGCGGCGTGCTTTCACACGCAAGCGGCATAACCGGCACCGGATCCTTTTCACCGAGCGATCCCTACTTATGTATATCAAGCTGCGCGGCATCGCGGCAGACCGATTGAACGATTGACAGATCTGACAACGGTATTTGCCGCCCTGCACGGGCTTTACAATAAAAAAACGGAGGTTACGATATGATATCCTATAATACCAAAAACGGTTCGGTCAACCTTTCCAATGAGTATTTTTCCGAACTCATCGGCAACGCCGTGTCTACCTGCTACGGTGTCGTCGGTATGCGTCCCCACGGGATCAATAAGATAGTCGACAGGTTTGTGAAAAAGCAGCCCGTAAAGAGCAGCGTTAAGGTCACAGGCACAATGGATTCCGTAAAGGTCGAAGTTCATATCGCGGTTACATACGGTATGAATATCAGTGCCATCGCAAAAAGCATCGTCAATAAGACAAAGTATGTCGTTTTCGATGCTACCGGAATAAGAGTTGAAAAAGTTACCGTTAAAATTGACGGTATCGTCGAATAAGACCATTAAGATCCGAAGGAGATGCAGATTTTGAACGGTAACGCTTTCAGAGACGCCGTAATTTCAGGCGCCAACAATATAACGAACAACCGAAAAGCAGTAGATGAACTCAATGTTTTCCCGGTGCCGGACGGCGACACGGGAACAAATATGTCGATGACGATAAACAATGCCGTCAAAGAGCTTGTTGTATGCAGGGATAAGACCGTGAGCGAGATCGCGGATATTACAGCATCCGCCCTTTTGCGCGGTGCCAGAGGAAACTCTGGCGTTATCCTTTCTCTTCTTTTCAGAGGCTTTGCAAAGGGCCTTAAGGGCAAGACAGAGCTTGATGCCGAAGGCCTTGCAACCGCCCTTAAACTCGGGGTCGCAGCCGCATATAAAGCAGTTATGAAACCGACGGAGGGCACCATACTGACCGTTGCGCGTCTTGCCTCCGAAAGTGCAACCGAAGCATATGAGTCGGGCGAAGACCTTAACGGCGTCTTTTCAACCGTAATCGCTGCGGGTAACGAGGCACTTGCCTCCACTCCCGAGCTGCTCCCCGTTCTCAAAAAAGCGGGCGTTGTAGACGCGGGCGGAAAAGGCTTTATGATCATTATGGAAGGTATGTACTCCGTTCTCAAAGACGGTAAAATGATCGAGCTTGAGACCGCGGACAAGAGCGAAGCAAAGAAGAGCAAAGCGACCGGCAGCAGTTACGACGCGGATATAACCTACACCTACTGCACCGAATACATCGTCAATAAATCGGGTGCCGATTCGGACGCTCGCTCGCTCAGAGCCTACCTTGAGACAATAGGCGACTGTGTTGTTGTCGTGGACGACAGTGAGATCATTAAGGTCCATGTTCACACCGATCATCCCGGCAAGGCGATCGAAAAGGGACTGACCTTCGGATCGCTTACAAATATGAAGATCGAGAATATGCGCGATCAGCATGAGAGCGCAAAGCATAACGCCGAAAATGCGAAAACAAACGCCTCCGAAAACGGCACAGAGGGCGAAGAGGACAACACACCCGTTGCCATCGAAAAGAAATACGGATTCGTTTCGGTCGCTGCTGGCGAAGGTCTCAAGACCCTTTTCTGTGACCTCGGTACCGATGTTGTCGTCAGCGGAGGTCAGACTATGAACCCGAGCACCGACGATATACTGAAGGCAATAGAAAAGACCCCTGCGGAGTATGTTTTCGTGCTTCCCAATAACAAAAACATCATTATGGCTGCCGAGCAGGCGGTACCTCTCAGCACCAGAAAAGTGATAGTTGTGCCGACGAGAACGATACCTCAGGGAATATCCGCTATGTTGTCG
>CAKRVQ010000142.1 GCA_934408795.1 uncultured Eubacteriales bacterium | reverse complement strand
CCTGTCATCACCGCCTGATTGACGGAGGTTTGCCCCGAAACAATGATACCGTCAACGGGGACACATTCTCCCGGCAGCACGCGGATACGGTCCCCTACTCTGACCTCTTCCGCAGGAATAATCTCTTCGCCTCCGCCGCGGAGCACGCGGGCGGTCTGCGGTGTCAGATGTACAAGCTTTTCAATACCCGCTCTTGCCTTTTTCACGGTCAATTCTTCAAGCAGTGCACCGAGCTGCATAATAAATGCCACCTCGCCCGCAGCGAAGGTTTCTCCGATACACAAAGATGCGATCAGTGCTAATGACACAAGTACATCTGCCTTGATATCGAACGCCGTGATCAAACCAATCACCGCCTCCGAAATGATCGGCAGACCGCACAAAACGACCGCGATCCATGCCGTATCAAACGGAAACGGTCTGAACTTCAGCAGACTGCACACAACGGCAACACCCGAGATCGCAAGAAGGGTGATATCCTTCGCGATTCCTCCTGCCTTTAACAAATGTTCAAGTTTTTCCATGACCCGTTTCATAACACATCTCCTTTTCGATACCCCTATGGGTATACATATATTATACCTATAGGGGTATTGGTTGTCAATAATATCAAAGAAAAAAAGATCAGTCGGTCCGACTGATCCTTCTGAATCACCGAATTTATGAATTACTGCATATTTGCAAAGCGTTTCACGGCTTTTGTGAAACTGTCGATGGTCCTTTCGGCATCGCCGTGTTCGATACCGTCGCGAACGCAGTGCTTGATATGTCCCTCAAGTACCACCTTTCCGCAGCCGTTCAATGCTGATTTTGCGGCGTTGATCTGCGACAGGACATCCTCGCAGGGCACATCTTCATCCACCATTCTGTCAATAGCCTGCACCTGGCCAATGATCTTTTTTAAACGGCGGTGCAGATTTTCGGCATCCATGCATTGTTTCATAAAAATATCCTCCGTAATATAAGCTGACGAGAATCGATCCCTGTCCACTATCCGACTCAAGGGAGCGATTCAACCCAAGGCAGCGCCGCGCGCCATTCGAAGAATGGCGCTAAACAGGCAGCAAAGTATGATAAAGGAATGTCACCTTTTCCGAATAACAAGGCCTTTTGAAAAATGAAGGTGTGCCGATGCCCGTTTGCCGCGCCTCCGGCGTGGGCGGCGCTGCCTTCGACCGGTTTGCTGCTTGTATTATACCTTTCGGCAGCAGCTTTGTCAATCTCGCGATAATGTGAGGAACTTGGGTTCGTAAGACTTGTGTCTCACGCGAACGGTACCGCGCTCTTTCACATATCCTTCGTCGTACTCTTGACCTTGTTCTTTACCTTATTTTTTGCTCTGTTCTTTACCGTGACCGTTCCCGGATCCTTCATCTCCGGAACCGCCCCGCCCGACACCGCCCATAAATACAGGCTTGCCACACTGCAATAGGAATGAAACCGACGGCGATACTTATCGAACAGTTTTCTGTCGATACTCCTGTGATGATAGACCATACGCAGTCCGCGCCTGATGGCAAGATCGCCAAAACTGAAAATGTCGGGCCGCTGCATACAAAAAAGCAGGATCATCTCCGCCGTCCAAACGCCGATACCTTTCAAGCCGCTCAATTCTCTGATCGCGTCCTCATCCGACATTTGTCCGACCGCATTCAAATCAAACGCACCGGTATGTACCTTTTCGGCAAAATCAGTAATATATTCCGCCTTGCGGAAGGTTATTCCGAACGATTGCAGCTGAGCGACACCCGCATTAAGGATAGCCTCGGCGTTTACCTTCCCGAAAGCATCCTGCATACGCTGCCAAATGGTTGCCTGGGCTTTTGTGGAGATCTGCTGCCCGATGATATGATGAACCACAGATGAAAACAGGTCGGTGTCCACTGCACGATCGATATGCCCGATGCGGTCAATGACCTCGCCGAGCCGCTTATCCTTTTGCCGCAGATAAGACAGCTCCGCTTCTCCGTACTCAAAATACACCTTTCGCACCCGCCGTTTCGCCTTTCGCCTTATTTCAATTGAAATAGTATCACATTTTGTCGGGATAATCAACACTCGGGTTTGATTTTCCTGCTCTTACGCCGTTCCGCCCTTTTCGGCGATCCTGCTTTCAACCGTTCCGATACAGAAAGCGACGGTCTGCGCGAGCGGGACGGCAAGTCGCACTCCTGTCGGCTTAAAAACGACGGCAGCGCCGCGACGCGCCGAAGGCGCGTTAAACGGGCAGCGGTCGGCTCCTGCCTCTCAAATGACCTGATTTTTCGAAAGAGGGCACTCCTGCGCCGCACCCCGCTGCCCGTTTTGCGCCCTTGCGGAGGAAGGGCGCGCGGCGCTGCCGTCGGCCCTACTGCTTTTCATCAAAAACGACCCTGTTTTTTCGTTGCTCCTGATATTTCAGCAGCTCACGACAGATCGTATGTTGTATACCCGTTTCGAATTATTGCCTTTCTCAACTCGTCAAACTCCTTGCTTGCAAACCTTCCCGTAAATAATCGTTTTATCATATGCGTCTTAAAGGATATCTCTGCCTTTGGCTTTGTAAAAAATATGAATGTCAAACCGGTAATATCCCTTGTGGCTACACACCTGCTTGATTCCAGAGAATTCTCGGCCGCAAAATTCTTTGCACACTCGTCAAAATCAATAAATCTTTCACTTGCTCCGTCACTTAATACTATACCGCGAGGGGTGATTTCTTTCGGAAAACACTCTGCCTTTTTCATGCCGACTTCCCTTCTTACACAATTGATCGATAAGGACTGCATCTTATGCTCCGACCGTCCTGTATTTTTAATTATATATGTTAACTCAAAGACTTTGCAAGTATGTTTTTAAAAACTTGATACCTGTTTTTTGCACATTTAACAGACTCGATTGACTTAAGACATATTAGTGGGTCGCCATATAACCCTCGGGCACGGTCAAACGCCCCGCTTTAACTTAAACGCGCGAGGGACACAGTAGGGCCGTCGGTTATTTTCCGTTCTTGTCACCGGGATGCCGTCCGCCGATACACCCTTATTCTCGGTTGTTCTGCGTTTTACTTGACTTAACGGAGGTATAATAATATAATTGAAATGTAAAAATATGTATACGGAAAACCGCATTGTAAAGCAACATCACGGGAGGAATAATTATGAAGCCAAGCGGCAAAGCGGCAAAATGCACCGCATCTGCAACTCTTAAAGGAAAATGGCCCGCGGCGATAGGGGTCTGCATGATCGTCGTCTTTGCGGTTCTGATCCGCTCGCTTGCCGCCCAGCTGCTCTACACCGTGTTTTCACTCCACCTCAGCACATTGGGAGGGCTGCTCACCTTGTCGGTGTCTGCTATTGACCTGTTTGCCTTTTCACCTCTTTACATCGGTGCCCTCAGGTGGTTCTGGCAGGTGACTGCGGGGGTAGACGAACCGGTCGCCTCGATATTCTATTATTATAGCTCCTCATGCGCCTATTTCAACACCGTACTCGTGCGTCTGAACTACTGGTGGCGCACTGTGATCATCGCGGTTATCGCATTCATACCTTATTCGATTCTGCGCTCCATGTCGAACTCCATACCGAAGACGGTCGCCGTAAATATAGGATACTCCGCTCTTATCGGCTTTTTGGCGGTGGTCGCGGCGGTTCTCGGCGCGCTTGTCGTTCTGATGTTCCTCACAAAGTACTACCTTGTCCTCCCCGTTATGTTTTCGGATGACACTGTAACTGTCAGAAATGCATTTCGTCTTTCGGCGGTCATGTCCCGCGGCAACCGCGTTACACTGTTTTTTATGGTCATTCCGGGATTTGCCGGTTGGATACTCCTCTCCCTGTTTATTTTGCCGATGCTCTACACGGTACCCTACTTCATAGCCTCGTTGACAGTCTTTTCAAGATACTCCATAACCGCCTTCAGACTCAACCGTGAGGCGGCACAGGCATAATAAAGGATCGGTCGGCGCGCCGCGGGATCGATGACACCGACCGTTGATTAAAAGACCGGTCATCAATACTGTCACCGACTCCCGAAAAGCCGATATTTTCTAAAGAAAAAAGGGGCCGCAAAAAAATTTATTATTTTTTTAAAAAAAGACTTGCATTTTGAGATCAGTTGTGGTAATATCATATTTGCGCTCAGGAATGACGCAACAGTCGGTGTTGATTACGGTGAGGGTACACCCGTTCCCATCCCGAACACGGAAGTTAAGCTCACAGGTGCCGAAGATACTC
>CAKRVQ010000141.1 GCA_934408795.1 uncultured Eubacteriales bacterium | reverse complement strand
CTGTTTATGAACGCGGGCGCTTACGGAGGAGAAATGAAGGACTGCGTGGTCTCGGCACGGTATATCGACGATGATCTTACCGTTAAGACCGCAAAGGCCGAGGAACTCGATCTCGGATACAGAACAAGCGCTTTTCAGAAAAACGGCAGTACCGTTGTGTCGGTGACCGTACAACTGAAAAACGGCGATAAAGATGAAATAAGGCGAAAAATGGACGAGGTGACCGCAAAAAGGGTATCGAAACAGCCCCTTGATAAAAGAAGCGCGGGAAGCACATTCAAGCGCCCCGAGGGAAACTATGCGGGAACACTGATTGAAAAGTGCGGACTCAAGGGTAAAAGAGTCGGCGGTGCGTCGGTCAGCGAAAAGCACGCAGGCTTTATCGTCAACGACGGCGGCGCGACCTGTAAGGATATCCTTGAATTGATATCGACAGTAAGAAACGAGGTCTTCGAAAAAACGGGTTACCTCTTGGAACCCGAAGTCAGATTCGAAGGAAGAAGACCTAAGTAGACCCAAGAAGAACCCAACATGATATTAAACATACCGAAATTAGATAAAAACGATACCGTGATCGTGTGATCGCGGTCGTCATCGGGATGTCCCGTAAACAACGAGACGAAAACTACGGGAAAACGACGGTATTAAAGCGGTATTGAAAGGTACGGCGGGGACACCGACGGGAATACGAAAGGAGACAGCGGCGGATCATGTCGTTCTCATCCGATATAAAAAGTGAACTCTGTAAATGCAGAAACGCCGATTGTTGCGCTATGGCACAGGGCTACGGAATGCTGCTCTTCAGCCGCAGTTTTGATGAAGACGATGTTTCGGTAACCACCGAAAACCCCGATGTGGCGCGAGTCTTTGCGTCGCTTATGAATCGACTCTTCGGCTGCAGGGTCGTTGTCGCCGAGCAGGGCGCACAGAGAAAAAGATACAAATCATACCTTTCGGGCAAGACCGAAAGACGCAAGGTCATGATCACATATTTCAACGGTATGGGATGCGACCGCGACACCATAAATGTCGATAAATTTAATAAGAGTTGTTGTATGTCCGCTTTTCTTCGCGGGGTATTTCTCTCATGCGGCACCATATCGGACCCCGAAAAACAATACCGCCTTGAGTTTGTCGTAAAGAGCAACTCACTTGCGGTCGACCTTTACGGTATACTTTATCGAAAAGGTATGACACCATATATGTCAACAAGGGAAAATTCGGTCGTAGTTTATATCAAACGCAGTGAAGATATAGAAGACTTCCTGACCACGATAGACGCACCGCATTATTCTCTTGAACTTATGGGTGTTAAGGTCGTAAAAGAGATCAGAAACACAGAAAACCGCAGAACAAATTATGAGGCGGCAAATATAGCAAAAACCGCGTCCGCTTCACTTATGCAGTGCCGAGCGATCGAAAAACTGCGCAACGCAGGCGTCCTGTCGGGATTGCCCTCCCAGCTGCGTGATGCCGCCCGCCTGCGCTCCGAAAATCCGGATTCTTCACTTTCGGAACTTGTGACAATGTACGAGAGCGAGGGCGAATCGATAACCCGCTCGGGACTCAATCACAGACTGTCGAAACTTGTGCAGCTTGCCGAGGAATTAAACACCGAAAGATCGGAAACTAATAAATAATAACACCTGAATAAGACCCGCGAACGAATAAGAACTGCTGATGAATAATAAGCGAGGACGAATTAAAAGTGCGGATGAATAAGACCCGCAAAAAGAGCAGCATCGCGCACCGCAAGGGCAGAAGGACAGGGAAAAACTCCGTCAAATTAAATATAATTGAGTATAATTGAGCTCATTCAAACTCAATAGCGAAGCAAACCGATTAAGGCAGCGCCGCCCACGCCGAAGGCGTGGTAAACGGGCATCGGCAGGCGCTCTCGTTTCTAAAAAGCTCCTGCTTTTCAGGCGCGGCTTTGTTTCCGCACCACGCCCTGATGCCCGTTTTTGCGCCCTCCGACAGGAGGGCGCGCGGCGCTGCCCTCGGTGAGCCCGAGCCGACAGTTGTCGGGATCGTGTCCATATCCGCAAAAGACAGAAAAGGAGGAACGCACCGTGCCCGATTTCGTGCATCTTCATGTTCACACCGAATACAGTCTGCTTGACGGAGCCTGCCGAATAGACGAGCTTGTCGACGCAGCGGCTCAAAAGGGACAAAAAGCACTCGCAATAACCGATCACGGCGTTATGTACGGCGCGGTCCAATTTTATAAGGCGGCGATCAAAAAGGGTATAAAGCCTATCATAGGCTGCGAGGTCTATGTTGCACCGGGTTCTCGCTTTGATAAAACCAAAAATCCTTCGGGAGACTACTATCACCTTATTCTGCTCTGCGAAAACGAAGAAGGCTACAAAAACCTTATCAAGCTTGTGTCGTTGGGATTTACCGAGGGCTTTTACAATAAGCCGAGGGTGGATAAGGAGCTTTTGAGAAAATACAGCGGCGGATTGATAGCACTTTCCGCCTGCCTTGCCGGCGAGGTGCCGCGCCTTTTGACGGCGGACAGATACGATGCCGCGCTCGCTGCGGCGACGGAAGCCGAGGAGATATTCGGTAAGGGTAATTATTATCTTGAAATGCAGGATCACGGCATACCCGACCAGAAAAAAGTGAATGCGGGACTTGAGAGAATATCAAGGCAGACAGGCATTCCCCTTGTCTGCACAAACGATGCCCACTATATCGAAAAGCGGGATGCGGGCATCCAAAAGGTGCTTGTCTGTATCCAGACCAATACCACCGTCGCCGAGAAAAATCCGCTTGCATTCCCCACAGACGAGTTTTATCTTAAGACCGCCGACGAAATGGCGGCACTTTTCCCGCGGGAGGCGATCGAAAACACGGTAAAGATAGCCGAACGGTGCAATGTGACCTTTGAATTCGGAAAGATAAAACTTCCCGTTTACGATATAGGGGACAGAGACCACGGCGAGTACTTCAGAAAACTGTGCTTCGACGGACTGTATGAAAAATACGGGGACAAGCCCGAAAAAAGGGTCGTCGACAGACTGGAATACGAGTTGTCGGTCATAGGCAAAATGGGGTATGTTGATTACTACCTCATAGTTCAGGATTTCGTTAATTATGCCAAAAGCGTCGGAATACCGGTAGGCCCCGGCAGAGGTTCGGGAGCGGGCAGCCTCGCCGCTTACTGTATAGGAATAACAGGTATCGACCCGATAAGGTTCAACCTCCTCTTCGAAAGATTTCTGAATCCCGAGAGAGTGTCGATGCCCGACTTTGATATTGACTTCTGCTATATCCGCAGGCAAGAGGTCATAGATTATGTCATCCGAAAATACGGCTCCGACCGCGTTGCACAGATCGTAACATTCGGAACCATGGCGGCACGCGCCGCGGTGCGCGATGTCGGCAGGGCTCTTGCGTTCCCTTATGCCTTGTGCGACAGGGTGGCAAAGTCGATTCCCGGTGCCGTCGGTATGACCATCGAAAAGGCGCTTGCCGAGTCAAAGGACCTGAAAAAAGCATATGATGAGAGTATGCAGGTCAAGGAACTCATCGACACCGCAAAAAAGGTCGAGGGTATGCCGCGCCATGCTTCCACCCACGCCGCAGGCGTCGTGATATCCGACCGACCCGTAAACGATTATGTGCCTCTCGCCTCAAATGACGGCGCAGTGGTGACACAGTATACAATGACCGCTCTCGATGAGCTGGGACTCATTAAAATGGACTTCCTGGGACTTCGAAACCTCACCGTGATAGCGGACACCGAAAAGGCGGTGCAAAGGCGGATACCCGATTTTTCGATAGAGAACATCCCCGAAAACGACCTTTTGACCATGAAAATGATGGGCGAGGGCTTTACCGAGGGCGTGTTTCAGTTCGAATCGGCGGGAATGAAAGCGGTACTTAAGCGATTTCATCCCGAAAGAATAGAGGACCTGATAGCAATTCTGTCGCTTTATCGTCCTGGTCCCATGGAGTCGATCCCTAAGTACATTTATAACCATAACCATAAAAATGCCGTAAAATATGAGGTGCCCGAGCTTGAACCGATACTGAAATCTACCTACGGTTGCGTCGTGTATCAGGAGCAGGTAATGCAGATATTTCGCGAGATCGCAGGCTATACCTATGGTCACGCCGATATAGTCAGACGCGCCATGTCAAAGAAAAAGGCAAAGGTCCTTGAAGCGGAGCGCGAAAGCTTTATTTCGGGAGCCGCAGAAAGAGGA
>CAKRVQ010000140.1 GCA_934408795.1 uncultured Eubacteriales bacterium | reverse complement strand
AGAAAATCAGCCGAAAGTGGGGCGAAAAACCTCATTTTCGGCTGATTTTTGGTCGGAGTGGCCGGATTCGAACCGACGGCATCGAAGTCCCAAACTTCGCGCGCTACCAGCTGCGCCACACCCCGATTGGTGAAAATATTCGGTTTTTGGAGTCAAATCCGTAAGTGGTCAAATCTGTGGTCAAAAGTTTTTCGCCGAAACACACGGCGGCGGAAACGCGAGAAAACGCGAGAAAAACGGAGATTTTGCGAGCTTTCGGCGTTCGGCTCATGAGGCGGTCACACGCTCCCAAACTTCGCGCGCTACCAACTGCGCCACACCCCGATTGGTGAAAATATTCGGTTTTTTCTGTCAAATCCGTAAGTGGTCAAATCTGTGGTCAAAAGTTTTCTGCCGGGCATTCTGTTTTGGTGTGCGGAATTTTGGTTGTTCCGTTGGTGCGGGAATCCTCGGGTCAAAACTTTTGACCTTAATATTATACCTCGCGGGGTGGATTCTGTCAAGTGCTGAATGCTCAAAAAAGCGGGGCAGGGGGCTTTAAGGCTGCAATATTATTATCAGCCGCAAGGGTGTCCCGTTTCGGGACACAGCTCCTTTTCGCCGGGAAAGCCTCCGAGAATGGCAAGACCTTGCTTGCGTAATGAAGCCTCGCGGGAAAGCGCGCGTCACCTTCCGCGAAAAAGAGCGCCACCCGCGCCGCCCGTCGAGGGCGGCGCAGGAGGACTTGCGGCAGGCAGACGAGTCCCTGCACTCCTTATACACAGAAGGGCGAGGCCGTCACTTCGGAGATAATGTTTTTTCGGAAGGTCGAACGCCCTGTAAAAAGGCAAACGCCCTGTAAAGTGAAGAAACGATTTACGCTGACAAGAGCCTCCCTCCGGGAGGTGAGCATTTCCGCAACAAGGTTGCGGACTGAAGGAGCCTGCGATATAAAATTTTTACACAGGCAAACAAGCCGTTCGCAATCGTAAATTGATAGTGCCGCACTCTCCTTCAGTCGCCTTCGGCGCCAGCTTCCTCCCGGAGGAAGCCTTTTGTTCGCGCAGACCGTTTCTTTGTTTTACAGGGCGTTCGACCTTGGCGAAACATTATCTCCGGGTGATGACTTCACCTTTCGGTGAATAAACCGCGATTAAAGGGTGCGGGTACGACCCGCCGGGGTGGGGAGGTGTGAAAACAGTGTTAAAAAGGTTCCCCCGCCGGAGGGGTTATTCTCCGACGGGGGCGTTACTTATTAGGTTGTGCGTTGTAATGCTTTATTTCATTCTTCCGGATGCTGCGTTACGAACCGGTGTTTTCGGTTCAATTTACCCAATCGGGTTCCATCGTGACGGTGGTATAATCTGTGACGGGGGCGAAATATGAGTTGGTTTGTATTTCTTCGTTGCCAATATGAATTTTTGCTGAATTTGAATCATTGTAGGTTGTGCTGTTCAAGCTGCAATTATTCCTTACATTGATATAAGCGTTCTCCGAGAACAGGCGACCGATGGGATACTTTTCATTGTCCGTTGTTGTCTTTCTTACAGCAGTAATTCCTGTAGCCTTGGTGGGGGCGGTGACTGTGCCGAATGTCCAGCCGTCCTTATTCGTCAGAACGACCGTGACATCAACCTGATTCGTGGGGATTGCAAATACGATCTCGCCCTGATAGTTAGTGCCACCGTTGTGATATGTTCCGATCAGCTTTCCGGCTTCGCCGTCGGAAGCCTTTATTGTGGTGCCTGTAACTGCACAGTCCTTATCAATATAGATTTTGCAACCGTCTCTCGACTGCCCCACAAAGGCGCCGACCTTGTTCTTTGCGTTGATCTCGCAATTTTCGATTTTAACATTTTTGCAGATGAGGGTGGATTGTGAACACACTTTTCCGGCTATCGCTCCGACAGAGCCTATATCAGAATCACCGATTGTGGAACTCTTGATGTTTAGGTTTTGTACAGTGACCTTTGACCAGCCATCTGTGCTGCCGCCAGACTTTTCATGACCGACCGAAGCAATAAGACCGGCAAAATATCCTTTGCCTTCGTTATTTAAAAGATTGTACTGTGTCGGTGCCATTCCTTTAAGAATTGCATTCTGACCATCAATGGTGAAATTTTTTGGCGCTGATTGATTATCGCTGTAAGCAATCTCAAAGCATAATGCTGCCCCCATAAGGTCGATCTCTGTGTTTGCGGGCAGAACGATTTCATTGACCGTGGCAAGCTTTTCTTTGTCGCAAGCGAGCGCATAGAGCTGTCCCGCGGCTTTGTCGGCTGCAATGGTAACTTTGCCGTCGTTGCCAACCGTAAAATCTTCTTTTTTTATCTCTCCGCTGAGTGAGAACCAGCCGTTTTTATTGGTTGCGGTTGTATAGTCCTCGGGGAAGAGGACCTTGTAGGTAGAGTCGGTGTAGACGATACGGTTGAGCGTTGAATCCCAGAAGAAATATCTGTCGGTGACAAGGGGACGATAGTCCTTCGCGGACATACCGCCGTCCTTCAGCGAGCGATAAACCTCAAGGATCGACTTGCCTTCGGTCACTTCATTTACCGCAAGGTATGTGTTCATCTGCCTGCACGCCTGAATATCGGCGGACTCGTTAGCCTTACGGATAAGGCTTGCGAAGGTCGGGATCAGAACGGCTGCAAGTATGGCTATTATGGCTATGACAATAACGAGCTCTACGATGGTAAAGCCCTTCTTTTTATTCAGTTTCATAATTCTCTCCTTAAAAATAAGTACAGTTATGCCTCTTTCGGGCATTTTTTGATACAGTTATCCCGTAAAAGAGAGAATTATTCAACAATTATAGCGACAAAAAGCAGCGCAGACCTTCCTGCCCGGAAGAGCTGTGCACAGATCGGTATGAGATTTTTTCTGTGTATGGGTAAAGGCAGTGCGGTGGGCGGTCTTACGCTTTTTGCGTATGCTGCGATAGACGCTGATCGCGGTCAGCGCGACCGACACCGCCGACAGGCAGATGAATACCGATATGACTATCCCGATCGCGAAGGATCCGGTCAGGTAGGGCATCCACCACGGGCTCGCAGGAGAAGGGCGCGAGCAGGGAAGAAAGGAATTCCGCCATCAGCTCATTCCCGGCATAGATCGGGAGATAGAGCATAAATACGAACGACGCGACGGCATAGGCTATCCGCGCGACCTTCATCTTATACTTGGTGAGCAGTCGGAGGGTGCAGATACCGACTATCATATATATCAGATACAGAACAAGTGTGGTTATCGGCATATTGCGACCTCCTTTCACCTTTTTTCCTTTAATCAAGAACATTATAGCAGGCTTATTTGAATTTGTCAAGAGAATATGAAGAAATTTACAAATTGCGTTGCGAAAAAGAGCTTTCTTCGACATCCCGTGCGATGTATTGACAAATAAATTCCCGAGTGGTATAATATATGAAATGCGCGATAAATTTTCGCGGCTTTTTTGCCTTAGCGGCGGATCGGACGAAGATATGGAAGATAAAACATCAAAGATCATAGACATTACGGCGTGGATATTCACCGCCGTTTTGTTTGCGTCGGTCTTTATGGTCGGGAACTATTCATACGGCAAGTATGTGATATTCTCGCTTTCCGTCGCGGTCTTTGCGTTTTCGGTCGTGAAAAACGGGAAGAAAGCCTTCTACCTGCCGCGCCCGTGGCATCTGTTTATTATTGCGATAGCCGCGTACAGTTTTCTTACCTTTCTCTGGGCGTTCGACCCGCGCGATCCGGTACGGCAGGCGGTCACTGTCGGTGCGATAGGCGTATGCTTTTCGCTTCCTTATTCTTATTTCCACAATCACGAGGACGGCGTGCGGATGCTGCTTGATGCCGTGAAGTGGGGAGGGTACATCATTTCGGTCTATGCCTTCTTCTATTACGGCTTCGGGAAGGTGTTCTCGGTGATCATCGACTCGGGGCGGCTCGAAAACGGCTTCTGCAATGTCAACACCCTCGGGATCTTCGCCGCGATGTCGGTCGTGATCACTGTTTACGAGATAAAGCTCAGGAAAAAATTCATCGTCAGCGCTCTTTTGACGATACCTGCGCTGACAGTCATTCCGGCGACGCAGAGCAAGAAGGCGTTCCTTTATATCGCTATCGGGATCCTTGCCGTGCTGATAGTCCCGAACGACCCGAAAAAGGGCGGCAAGAAGGTCCTCCTTCGGGCGCTCATCGTCACGGCGGCGCTCGCGGTTGCGGGGGCGCTTCTGATACAGCTCCCGC
>CAKRVQ010000139.1 GCA_934408795.1 uncultured Eubacteriales bacterium | reverse complement strand
TCCTCGGCAGTTGAAAAAAGACCGGCTCCGCCGCTTTCATATTTGGGAGTGATGAGAAATTCACCTATCTCTTTATCACGAAGGACTACATCTTTTTCGTCATTTACCGAAAATAAGTCTGATGCCCTATTGTACTGTTCAGACGACATTTTAAAACCGGTATCATTCATTTCGAGCGGTTCAAATATGTTCTTCTTCAGATACTCGCCGTATTGCATACCCGACACTGTTTCTACCACGGCGGCCAGCACATCGTGGCAAAGGCTGTAGTTAAAGCGCTCTCCCGGTGTAAACCACAGGGGTGCCCTGGGGAATACAGACACAACTTCACGGGTACCCGCTTTCTCGTACCTGTCACTTTTTTGGAGTTCGCGAATAGGCTCGGAATGCAAATCGTAGGAAAGTCCGGCCGACATTGTGAACAGATTTCGTATGGTCATCTTATCGCCTACCACGACCTTCGATCCGTTTTCCGTTATGTATGCATCGGCATATTCCGGAAGATAGCGGCACACCTGATCATCAAGGCCGATTTTCCCGTTTTCCACTAACTGCATTGCCGCCGCCGCGGTTATGGGTTTTGTACACGAAAAAAGGAAAACGGGTGTATCGGTCGAAAAGCCCCTCGTACATTTTTCATCCGCATATCCTGCCGAATATCCGAATACTTTTTTTCCGTCCTGATAAACCGTTACAGAGCATCCCGGAACCTTTCTCTCGTGCAAGCTGTTTAAATGTTCGGCAAGAGCATCAAAATTTGGCATTTAATCATTCCCTTCTGACTATCAGACCGCCGCACATCGCCCATAAGTGCGGCAAACGGTCGGATTGATACCTTTTCAATCGTAATTATAACTCACACAATAAGATACCGCCATATACAAAAAATGCAACTGACATTGAATAAACACGCATTTATGATAGGTCAACTTGCCGCATGTATTACCATTTAAACATAATTTTTAACACATCCTTGCTTAAACCGATATTATGCTCTTGCGGCTTCTGTAACTTTATGATATAATTATGGTGTATAATTGTGTGCAAAGGACGAAATCGCATTGATAAATGAAGATAACAACAATAATTTTTGTGCCGATAACGGTCTTATATTCGGAAGGAACCCCGTGATCGAGGCACTCCGCTCGGGCAGAGAGATCGATAAGCTCTACATTTCCTCGGGCGGTGCGGGCGGTACCGTGAAGGCAATAATCGCAAAGTGCAGAGAAAGAAAAATACCCATTAAAGAAGTTCCCGCTCAAAAGTTGGACTTTATGTGCGGTAAGGGAAATCATCAGGGCGTTGCAATATCGGTGTGCGAATACGGTTATTCTTCGGTCGACGATCTTTTGAAGGTTGCCGAAGAGAGGGGCGAAAAACCGTTTATCGTGATATGCGACGGTATAGAGGATCCACATAACCTCGGCGCGATAATCCGCACCGTTGAATGCTGCGGAGCCCACGGCGTGATCATTCCCGAAAGGAGAAGCGCTTCCCTGTCGCCTGCGGTAACAAGATCCGCAAGCGGAGCCCTTGAATATGTCAAGGTGGCTCGGGTGACAAATCTTGTTTCCGCCATTGAGAAACTTAAAGAGGCAGGCTTGTGGATATATGCCGCGGATATGGACGGCGAGTGCTGGTGCGGTACCGATCTCAACTGCTCAATAGGTATTGTAATAGGTTCCGAGGGTGCCGGAGTGGGACGGCTCGTCAAGGAAAAATGCGACGGCGTGCTCTCGCTGCCTATGAAAGGTAAGATCAATTCACTCAACGCTTCGGTCGCCGCGGGGGTCATTCTTTATGAGGCGGCGCGTCAGCGCAGCGGCATATCGGCATTTTCTGAAAACAGTTAACAAGGGGAAATGATGAAAATGGGACTGTTTACCAAAAACAGATCGGATAATTACATAAATGACGATGATAAAAAGGACTGTTCAGAATGGGCTGAACAGGCAAGAAAGGCGCGCAACCCGGGACTTTTGACTCCGGAGGAGCTGCTCGGATTTTCACTTGACAAAGCGGAAAACACTCCGGCAGCAGCCGCCGCTGCCGAAGACACATCCGAAAAACAGGATGCCTTTCCCGACGGAACCGTCAGAAGCCTGTACGAGCGTATGCTCGGGAACCGCGAAAAGAACGCCGCGGCAAAAGCCGCAAGCGTACACGCGGAATCGGAAAGCGTAAAGTCAAGAATATTCAGCGCCGCACCCGACCGCGCGGTACAGAGCGAAGCAGAGATGATCCCCGATGTTGCAGAGTCAAAACAAAACTCTTTTGAGGAGCCGATCAACGAACCTGCGAACGAGCCTGTAAATAAAACGGCTGCCGTGCGAAATACCGAAGAGGGTGCCGACGGGGATATAAAACACATCGATAAACGGAATGCAGAGCCGACCGCAAAGCAGGAGTCTGTGTATAAAAAATCGGAACCGGTAAAGGCATTTGACACCGCTGCCGTCACGACTGACGCCGCTGCAGACACCGCCGTTACCGCTGCCTCCGCCACCGCTGTTGTCACTACCGATGCTGCCACTGATGCCACCGCTGCTGCATCCGTCACCGCCGCAAATACTGACACCGCGAGAACGACTTTAGGTCGTATCGATTTAAGATCGATCGACGATGTTGAGTTTGCAAAAGAAGAAGCAGCGGAGGAAAGCGGCATCGGATCCGCTTTGGGTGCTGCGGCAAGCGGCAGTTCGGCAAAAAAGAGCGATCCCCCGCACCCGGATAAAACATCGCCTAAGGCGGGTAAGACCGACGAATTTGCCGATTTTTTCCGCAGATTGGACTCGGAGATGACGGCAGACATAAAGCGCTCGACGGTCGACGCCGATGATGTGTCGTTTGAAAAGCTCCTCGGGAGCAACGAATCCGAAACCGCACACCGCAACGACAGAAAAGCGGAAAATACCGCGCGAAATACAGGCGGTTTTTCAAACTCCGATGACTTTTCCGATGATGAGCGCAAAAAGATCGATGAGCTTATGAAGGCCGTGTACGGCACCGCCTCTTCCTCGACCTCGTCGTCCTCGTCTGCCGCTCCGTCGTCCGTTTCATCAACTGCTGCATCATCCGCATCATCCTTCACTTCATCATCCGCCGTGCAGTCGACTTCGCCGGCGGACAGGATCATTAAGAAGGCTGGCTTTTCAAACAGTCACGCGAGTCATGATGATGTGTCATTTGAAAGCACAACCGTTTTCGATGCCGTGAGACCCGGGGCAGACGGCACCTCTTCATATAACGGCGATCGTGATTTTCCGACCGCTGCCATTCCGACCGATGAGGTGTTTTCCGGCGCGGCATCGGGAGCCGCGGATGCGCTCGGTACCGCAGGTACACTCGGTGCGGCAGGTACACTCGGTGCGGCAGGTACACTCGGAGCCGCAGGTTCGGCGATCTCCTCTGCAGGAGCCGCCGTTTCGGGCGCTGCAGGCAAAACAAGGATTACGCCGAGGCATTCCCTCTACGGCGGCGAAACAACAACGATCGACCGCAAAGCCATAGACGACTTCTTTAATGACAGCTTTGAGGACGAAGAGGACAATAATAAAAAGAAGAAACAAAGATCAAAGAAAATGGATCGTGCCGCTGCGGAAGTCTCCCGCGATAACACACCCGCTGACCGCCGAAGGGTCATCCCCGATATATATGAATCGGAGCCGGAAGAAAAGGTCACCGATGTGTTCAATGACCCGGTCGAGGATTACGAGAGCCTTAACAATGCCGCCGAGATAAAAGAGCAGCTCCTGACGCGCAAGAAGAGACTGACGGTAAGAACGGTCCTCACCTCCGTTCTCACCCTGCTCATGCTCATTTTGAACGGGTTCTTTTTCTCGCTCCGCGGTATGGAGCTCGGAATAGTACCGAACATTGCAAACATAGTTCTTCTGATAATAGCCGCCGCCGTGAACTACCGCTCGTTTATCGGTATGTTCAGGGGTGAATTCGATGTCGATTTCTGCTGCAGCGCAGTTACGATAGGTATTGTAATTCAATCCGCAGTATCTCTCATAATGTTTAACGGGTCGGGTGCGGGACTCGGTGCCCTTGCGGGAACGGCGATGCTCATAAACCTTGCAGGCAAGCGTGCCGCCTGTTCTGCGACCCTTAAAAGCATATGCACGATAGCGACAAGCGAACCCAAGCTTGCCGTTCTCCCGATCGAGGACGAAAATGTATCTCTTGAGGTGGCAGGCGGTGCTGCAGAGGGTGAAGC
>CAKRVQ010000138.1 GCA_934408795.1 uncultured Eubacteriales bacterium | reverse complement strand
CGGTGACGGTGTTTTTGAGCAGATAGCCCACCATACACATATCATTTTCTTTAAGTCCGTTGAATATATGTTTATAGGCGGACTGCCCGTAAAAATCATCGGCATTTATTACCGCAAACGGGGTATTCACCACATCCTTGCAGCAAAGTATCGCATGACCTGTGCCCCAGGGTTTTTCCCTTCCTTCGGGGCAGGTATACCCTTCGGGAAGCTTATCTGTTTCCTGAAGAACATAAGAGACATCTATTTCTTTTTCTATTCTGCTTCCGACCGTTCTTTTGAAATCTTCTTCAATCGCCTTTTTAATTACGAAAACGACCTTGTCGAAGCCCGCTTTTTTTGCGTCATAGACCGAAAAGTCGAGGATCGCCTCTCCGTTCGGACCTATCGGCTCCATCTGCTTCAGTCCTCCGAATCGGCTGCCCATCCCCGCAGCCATAACGACAAGTGTTGCACCCATGGTGTCTACTCTCCCTTATCCTCCGTTTTACACGGTTTCTCAACATTTTTGTTAGCGCTTTCATCAAAGCCTTCGGTGCTTTCTTTAATAAACAATATCTTGAAGGTCATTATCAAAAGCTTCAGATCAAGCCGCAAAGAATAGTTTTCGATATACATCAGATCCAGATGCAGTTTGTCTATGGGCGATGTATTGTACTTTCCGTATACCTGCGCGTAGCCCGTGAGTCCGCCTTTGACCCTGTTGCGAAGAATGAATTCGGGATGCTCGGTGGTATACTCGTGAACATTTTCGGTTCTCTCGGGTCTCGGTCCCACAAGAGACATTGAACCCGAAAGCACATTAAAGAGCTGCGGAAGCTCATCAAGCCTGAAAGGCCTTATGACCTTGCCGACCGCGGTTATTCGGTCATCTCCCACGGTGGCTTTTTTTGCACCGTCCTTATCGGCATCCACCACCATTGAGCGGAACTTAAGAACATTGAATATCTTACCGTTTTCGGTAACGCGGTTCTGTTTGAAGAGCACCGGGCCGCCGTCGTTAAGCTTTATAGCAATCGCGACCGCCGCCATTATCGGGCTTGAAATAATGATCCCTATAAGCGATATAATAATGTCGAAGAAGCGCTTTACAAGCTTCTGTTCCTTGGTAAGCCCCCTTGTTTTGCAGACCAGCAGGGGAGCGTCGGATATCTGGAGTTTATAACTGTCGCTTATTACAATATCGGTGGTTGCGGGCTGAATATATACCTTTTTACCCATACTGTAGCAGCGCTTTATTATGTCGTCACGGAGATTTTTATCGAAATCATCGCAAACGAGCACCGCATCATAATCCTTAACTGCGGACATGACCGCCTCAAAGCCCTTTTCGGGGGAGACGCCGCGATCAATGGCATATCGGTTTTCTATTGCCCTCATTTTACGGGTAAAGAGCTTTGCCGATTCGCTTCCGGACGAAACCACGATGACCTTTTTTACGCGGTTGACCATATAGAAGGTTGAATTTATGCAGTAGCAATAAACCACCGCAAACAGGCACTGCAGTATCAATGCAACGATCATCCCGACGGGGGAGAGCATCTCTCTTGCTATGAGGCAAAATTCAAAATAGGTAAAGAAGTCAACAAAGAAGAGAGAAAGGCAGGTACTGTAGGTTATATCGTGAAGCCGCGCGGTTCCGTATTTCATCGCGCCGAACACCGACATAAACACTGCGAGCATCAATACGTATACTACCAGAACGACATAGTTGCCTTTCATATAAAAAGATGCGCTCTTATAGCTTCGCTCCCATGTGTTCGCAAACACCGCCATCGCGGAAAGCACCGACAGGGCCTTCAAAAACAATATTATTGATTTCCTGAACTTATACAGTATGTCCATTTTTTACTCCGATAAATATTTTTAACGACGCCGCGGAGCACAGAGCTTGGCGGCTTGAAAACTCCGAATGAACAGGGGCGGAATCGCAGATGCGTTCCTGTCGGTTTGTGAACAAACCATATTTATAATACCACTATTCATTCCCGTTTTCAACCACAAAAAGAGAAGCGGCATTTGCCGAGCCGAACGACGCCGATAATCACCGTATCTACAGGCATAAAAGGAGGGGGCACTGTGACATTTATAACAATGAGGGAGCCTTGTTCCTTTGACAAAGCATCGGGGAAGAACATAATTAAATGGTCCGAATTCAGCTGCTGCGGAACGGACTTTACATATATCAGTCTGCCCGCGACTGTCGGCAGGCGGCGAATAAAACGGTTGATCAAAAAATCGGCGCACCCGCTGACAGATCGAAGAACCGCAGTTGCGATCGGTGCCGAGCTTCCTAAGAATAAGGATCCCGCACTCGACGACCGTTTATTTCGCAATACCCTGACAAAGATCCTCAAGAACAAAAAGGGGATCAAAGTCGGCATTGCGGGCTCGGTAGACAGAGAACTGCTCATTTCGGTTTTCACGCTCTGCGGTGAGATGCGGGTGTTTGGGTCGGGTGGGGCATACACGGCGGAAAGCGGCAGCGGTCCGCGAGGCGGCGAGGCTGAGGACGACCTGTTTGATTCATTGCTTTACGAATACGGGCACACTCCCGTATCGGTAGGCTCTGCCGAAGGGCTTCTCGGCTGCGACCTGCTGATAAAAGGGAGCGGCATCGGCGCGTCGGCAGCGGATCTTATCGGCGGCGGATTCCGACGCATATTTCCTTACAGGGAAAGCGTTATTCCGGGGGACAGAGACGATAGAGGCGACGGGGTCGAGTCGCTTGTCCCCTACGGCATATCCGTGTATGATTTCGTTTCGGTACTTATGCTTGAAACGAACGGCCGAATACCCGTCCGACCGTATTGCGGGTTTGTCAGCGACGGCGTGTCATTGATGCCGACAGATCGTATTTTCGGTGCGGCGGGACAATTTGGCGATCCAGTTCGCTATATAATAACGGCGACGGAAGAGGGGCGGGAGAAGTGATAAGGGAAACGGCAGCGCCGCGCGCCATCCGACAGGAGGGCGCGAAAGCGGGGCGGCGGATATAAAGTGCGGCGAAAACCAGAGCTCGGGTTTTCGTCGGAGGCGGCAGCGGGGCTGAAAGCCCCGCTGCCTTATCGCACTTTCATCGCCGCCCCGCTTTTTGCCGCGCGCCTCGCACGCGGCGCGGCGCTGCCGTAGTGACACTTGTCCCATTCCGCCCCATCCGTACTTACAGGCAAAAGTAAGAGCCTTTGCACCCCGCGCGGGTGCAAAGGCTCTCGAAGCGTGCCGATATTCTTGCCGTGCTCCGCTTGAAGGCTTATCCGTTAAAATGAGATATGCCGACCGATTTTGTACCACCGACGGTCGGTAATATCGATCGGATCAAGCAGATCCGCAAGCACTCTTCAGAGTTTCAGCCCCGCAAAGCTCTCGTCCAACACGGCGCAGGAATGATCGAATTTTACCTTTTCCTCATCGTTCAGCTCAAGAGGAATTATTCTTCTTACTCCGTTGTTCCCAACAATGCAGGGGACGCCTATAAACACATCTTTCTTACCGTATTCCCCTCTGAGCATTGCCGAAACGGTGAGCACACTGCTCTCGTTTCCGAGAATTGCCTTTGTTATTCTTACCATTGCCATACCTATGCCGTAGTATGTCGCACGCTTGGCTTCAATTATCTTCTGCGCGGCGTTTCTTACTTCATCCGAAATGCGTTCCATTTCATCGCCGCAAAAACCGCAGCCCGATTCCTCGCAATACCTGATTACCGGTTTTGTTGCAATGAGAGCCTGACTCCACGGAACGAATTCGGTATCACCGTGTTCGCCTATGACATATGCGTGCACATTTCTGGGGTCGACGGCAAAGTACTCGCCGAGCATATATCTGAGACGCGCGGTGTCGAGTGCGGTTCCTGTTCCGATGACCCTTCTCGGATTGAATCCCGAAAGGGCGCAGGTTATCCTTGTCATAACATCGACGGGATTTGTCGCCACAAGGAATATCCCGTTGAATCCGGATTCGGTTATGGGATTCACTATCGAACGAAAAACTTCTGTGTTGCGCTGCAGCAGATCCAGTCTTGTTTCGCCGGGCTTCTGTGCGACACCTGCGCAAACGGCGACAATGTCGGCGTCGGTGCAGTCGCGATATTCACCCGCGTATATCTTCATATTGGAGCCCGAAAAGGCAAGACCGTGGTTAAGGTCCATAGCCTCGCCCTCAGCACGCTTTTTATCTATGTCGATGAGGACAAGCTCGTCGCAGGCGTTTTGATTGAGAAGGGCGTATGCATAGCTCATTCC
>CAKRVQ010000137.1 GCA_934408795.1 uncultured Eubacteriales bacterium | reverse complement strand
CACATATTAAAGGATACAATTTCCTCAGAGAAGCCATAATCATGACGGTCAAGGATCATGAAGCTATCAACCAGGTCACCAAATTTCTTTACCCTACCATTGCCAAAAAATACCAAACTACTCCGTCGAGGGTAGAGCGGGCTATCCGTCATGCCATTGAGGTTGCATGGGATCGCGGAGATGTCGATGTCCTGTATTCATATTTCGGTTATACTATTCAGAACAGCCGCGGTAAGCCGACCAATTCGGAATTTATTGCCATGATCGCGGATAAGATCTCTTTGAGAGTAAAAATAGCATAAACCAGTTTCTTCTTACGGCTTACATATTGCCGATATATATTGCTTTCCCCTTTATTTTCGGGCATGCCTGCTCCCCCCGCAGGTGTGCCCGCTTTTTTATTTTGCTCCCGCCCGCACGGTGCCGCGGCGGCATTGCCATCGTTTAACTCCGCTGACGCGGTGCCCCGATCGGCGGCGGGAGAAATAAAGAGAATCGGCGGGCAAACGGGAAGAGGCAGGAGTATGATAAGAAAGCCGGAAAAGGCGGAAAAGCCGGGAAAGACAGGAAAGGCGGGAGAGGCGAAGACGGCAGCATAGCGGGAGAGGAAAACACGAGGACGGCGGGTAAAGCTGCGAGGTGCCGACCGACAAAACCCGTGCAGTGACGGCTGACAAAGCCGTGCCGTGAGAGCCGTCAAGGCTGAGCGGTTACGGCGATAAGACGACGCCTTATCGGCGGAATGGTAATGTCTTGCAATCGAGAAGGCAGCGCCGCGCGCCCTCCTGTCGGAGGGCGCAAAACGGGCACGGCAAAATGTTTCCTTTGTAGTCCTTGCGCGATTTCGGGCGGCGGCAAAATCAAGACGGCGGCAGAACCCTTTTGCCGTGCCCGTTTGATGCGCGCCTTCGGCGCGCATCGCGGCGCTGCTGCAGTTCCTACCGCTCCCCGTCTTTCCCCGCATCCCGCCTCCTATCGCTCTTTCCTTGCCTCTCGACCGTTTTCCCGGTCTTTTCCCCAACGGCTCCGCCCCGTCTTCCGAAGTCGTTCCTTGCGTGGGTGGTCTCTGAACGGCAGTCTGACATCTTCCGCCGTGATAAAGTCAAAGCGAAAGTCCGCCTTTTTCCCTCTTCGTTCGCCCCCCTCTAAAGAATATGTACTCCGCTGCCTCACTTTTTTATAATTACCGCTTTTCAATACGGTCCGTTTGGTGTATAATTATATAAATGCATACCGATAAGTCGGTCTTGCCCAACCCCTCACCGTGTTTTAACAGGTGCCGCCAAGCGGCGACCCCTCGGTCGTCATCCCTGCATTTCACGGGTACGGCGGACTCTTTCTCTTAACATATACAACGCAACTGTCTTTACACGGCGGAAGCGGAAACGGAGGAAAATTACAATATGGAAACCGTGGTATACAATGTTACGATATTCGGCATCAATCTTAAGCTGAAGCCCGTCGCATTCACAATCGGCAGCTGGAGCGTTTATTGGTACGGCATCATAATTGCGCTGGGCTTTGCCCTTGCCCTCGTTTACGCCTGGAGAAACTCAAAGCGCCTCGGCGTCAACTTTGACCGTCTTTTGGATGTGGTCATCGTCACGGTGCCGCTTGCAATACTCAGCGCCCGCGCGTATTATCTGATATTTGACCCTAACGGGAACGGCATCACGAGCTTCAAACAGTTCTTCGGGCTTGACGGTAAGGGTTTTTCGGGACTTGCGATCTACGGGGGCGTTATCGGCGCCGTTGTTGTCGGCGGAATAATGTGTTATATAAGAAAGGTCAATGTTCTTTGTGCCTTTGATATTGCCGCGGTGGGATTTCTCATCGGGCAGGGCATCGGCAGATGGGGCAACTTTATGAATCAGGAGGCTTTCGGAAGTGCCACCGGTAGCTCATGGTGGGGAATGACGAGTGAAAATGTCGCCGCCGAATTGGGCGAAGGCGTGCTGGCGCATCCCTGCTTCCTTTATGAATCGGTTTGGTGCTTGGGCGGAGCGGTGCTTCTTCACTTTATCAGCAAAAAGCGGGCGTTCAAGGGTGAGATCGCACTTTGCTACTGCGTTTGGTACGGCATCGGCAGAACGGTCATCGAGGGTCTCCGCACCGACAGCCTGTATCTCTTCGGCAGTTCGATCCGCGTTTCTCAGGCGCTCTCGGCGCTTCTTGTCATATTCGGTGCCGTTATGCTCGCTATCGGGTTCAAAAAGCGCAAGACCGAGGAAAAGGACGCCCGATATCACAATGTGTTCGGCGAAATGTCCGATACGGTCATCGCCGCAGAGGGCGTCGACACGGATAATACGATCGACACCGATGATACGACTGTCACAAACGATGCGACCGACGCAAATGACGCGACCGACACCGATGATGCGGTCGGTGCGGACAGTACGGGCGAAGCAGGCGGAGTCGACGAACCGGGCGAAACCGGCGAAACTTCTCAAAACGAAAAGGCGGAATAAGGACAATGGGAAAGATAATCGACGGCAAAGCTATTGCCGCAACTGTCAAGGCGAAGGTCGCAGAGGAGGTATCTCTCCTTAATGACCGGGGCGTTACGGTGACCCTTGCGGTCATAATTGTAGGAAACGACCCCGCCTCGGAGGTATATGTAAGAAATAAGGAAAAGGCCTGCAAAGAGGTGGGCATCGTCTCAAAAAAATATGCTTTGCCCGCCGACACATCACAAAACGAGCTTGAAGCTTTGATAACCGAACTCAACGGGGACCGCGGAGTCGACGGAATACTCTGTCAGCTGCCTCTGCCGAATGAGCTTGACTCATCCCGCGTCATCAACCTTATCTCCCCCGAAAAGGACGTTGACTGCTTTAATCCCGTCAATGTCGGAAGGCTCGTCGCAGGCAACGGCGTTCTGCTCCCCTGTACTCCGTCGGGAGTTATGGAGATGCTGAAAGCAAGCGGGGTCGAGTTGTGCGGAAAGCGTGCGGTCGTGATCGGAAGGTCGGACATTGTGGGAAAGCCGATGGCTCTCATGCTCCTTAAAGCAAATGCCACCGTGACCGTTTGCCACTCAAAAACGGCGGATCTTCCCGAAATAGTGAAAGAAGCCGACATCGTTGTCTCGGCAGTCGGTAAAAAAAATACGGTAACGGGAGATATGCTCAAAAAAGGTGCGGTCGTCATTGATGTGGGAATGAACCGCAACGCCGAGGGCAAGCTCTGCGGAGATGTCAATTTTGCCTCGGCAGAGCCGCAATGCTCGGCAATATCACCCGTACCGGGCGGCGTGGGACCGATGACAATAGCGATGCTCATGAAAAACACCCTTGCCGCGGCAAAGGCAAAAATCTGAAGTTCCGAAGGAGAGAAGGAAGTGTAAGACATGAAAAAACGGATCGTCGCTTTTATTACGGCGCTCTTGCTTTGTGCCCTTATTCCGATATCGCTTGTCGGTGCCGCGGGTTATTCGGTTGAGGATATTAAATTCAGTCTTCCCGATGATATCATCCTGCTGACCTCGGGCAATCTTTCGTCGCACTCTAAAGAGGTCAAGGCGCTCGGCCACACGACCGCGTCTCTTAAAAAGGCAATGGCGGAAAAGCAGATATATGCCATCGGCGTGGATGAAAGCAACACCGAACAATATATGATCCGCATAACCGAAACGCAGTTTTCCGAACAGGTCGGCTCTCTTTCGGGTCTTAATGATGATGCCCTCGCCGCAGTAAACCGCGAAATGTTTTCCTCCAACGCATCAATACGAAAAGTAAATGAAACCGTCTACTTTTCAACCGTCACATATACCGAGGGTGTAAGTTTTAAGACATATCAATATGTCACACTGAACAACGGGAAGATATATTCCTTCACATATTACGGAAATGTCGAAGGAAAGATGACCGATTTTATGTCGGGCGTGACCGTGAAAGAGAAGGGGAGCGGCAAGAGCCTCGGCGAGACGGTCTCGCTTGTCGCACTGGCGGTCATTATGGTGGCGTCTGTCGTTGCAATGTTCTTCATCGGTGCCTCGGTGGTCAGGGACATCCGAGCGGGGCGGCCCGAATCGGGTGACGGCAGCGAAGGCAGATTCACAATAAAACGAAGAAAAAAATAAATCTAAAACCGAACGATCCGCCGACGGCGCACCCTGCGCGCCGTCGGCTTTTTCGCTTCTGATTCTTTCGTTTTGTACGCAAAACCCGCCGCCCACCTTCGCACACATTCTGCGTGCTCAGACGGGCGGCGCCACATATTATTCACAAAGATCAAAACCCACTCGACTCGGCGCACCGGGTG
>CAKRVQ010000136.1 GCA_934408795.1 uncultured Eubacteriales bacterium | reverse complement strand
GTAGCTCAGCTGGGAGAGCGTACGGTTCGCATCCGTAAGGTCGAGAGTTCGATCCTCTTCGTCTCCACCAAAAATCCTCATTCTTACGAATGAGGATTTTTACTTATTCACTCTTCACTCTTCACTTTTCACTCTTAACCTTCACCCTCGCCGGGCCCTAAATTTTTTCAGTCGACGAAAAAACCGTTTACAAAATCGTTATAATGTAATATAATGTTACGGAGAACGGTGTTTATATGACACCGAATACCAAAAACGCTTTGACCGGAACAAGTAACCGAACAGAAGTATCGGCTGAAGGGAATCCGCCTCGTGGACTGTAAGGGCGGAGAGCCGACGGTTCGGCGAATGCATCCGCGAGCGGACGGCGGGAAAGCGCGGCAGCTTATGCCGTTTGCAAGTATTGCCGCACGGAGGGCACCGTTATCGCCGCCCTGAGTTATAAATCGAAGTGGAACCGCGAGCGATCGCCTTCGGCTTTACGGGAGAGTTGTCACTGCCATGCAGTCACTCCCGCAATGCCGAAGGCTTTTTTTGGAGGGAAATATATGTTTTCAAGGCTTAAAGAGGACATAGCCGCTTATAAAGAAAGGGACCCTGCGGCGCGCAGCTCTATTGAAATAATGCTTTTATATCCCGGCTTCAAGGCGATAAGGAGGCATCGCAGAGCGCACTGGTTCTGGCAGCACAATATGAAATTTATCGCCCGTGCCGTTTCCCAGCGCACCGTGAGAAAAACGGGGATCGAGATACACCCCGGCGCCACGCTCGGCAGGAGGCTCGTTATCGATCACGGCACGGGGGTAGTTATAGGCGAGACCGCGGAAATAGGTGACGATGTTCTCATATATCAGGGTGTAACGCTCGGCGGCACGGGAAAGGACACCGGCAAGCGGCACCCGACGATCGGCAACAATGTCATGATAAGTTCGGGCGCCAAGGTCCTGGGGCCCTTCAAGGTAGGTGACAACAGCAGGATCGCCGCAGGTGCGGTGGTTCTTGAAGAGGTTCCCGAAAACTGTACGGTCGTGGGTGTCCCGGCGAGGATAGTCAAGCGGGACGGTGTGAAGCTGCAAAAGCCGCTTGATCAGATACACATTCCCGATCCCGTTTCGCAGCAGTTATGTATGATGCAGCGGGAGATCGTATCGCTAAGGCGCAAGCTTGAAGAGGCGGAAGCTGAGAAAAAAGGAGAGTAAAAATGAGAATATACAATACACTTACAAGAAGCAAGCAGGAACTCAAGACCGTGGAGCCCGGAAAGGTCAAGATCTACGCCTGCGGTCCCACGGTATACAATTACATTCACATCGGAAATGCCCGTCCGATATGCGTATTTGATGTTTTAAGGCGGTATCTTGAGTGGCGCGGATACGAGGTGGACTATGTCTCAAACTTCACCGATATCGACGACAAGCTTATAAAAAAAGCGAATGAAGAGGGCATAACGGTTGCCGAGGTTGCGGAGAGGTACATCAAGGAATTCAGAGTCGATGCCGACGGGCTCAATGTAAGAAAAGCTACCGTTCACCCGAGGGCGACCGAAAACATCGATTCGATAATCGGGATCATACAGACGCTTGAAGAAAAGGGATATGCTTACGCCTCCGGCGGAGATGTGTATTTCCGTGCGGGCAGGTTCAAGGACTACGGAAAGCTCTCACATCAGCCGCTTGAAGAGCTTGAAGCGGGGGCGCGCATAGATGTTTCCGAGATAAAAGAGGATCCCATGGACTTTTGCCTTTGGAAATCCGCCAAGCCCGGTGAGCCGTATTGGGAATCGCCGTGGGGCAAGGGCAGACCGGGCTGGCACATAGAGTGCTCAGCCATGGCGGGAAGATATTTAGGCAAGACGATAGACATTCACTGCGGCGGTCAGGATTTGATTTTCCCGCATCACGAAAACGAGATCGCCCAGTCGGAGTGTGCGAACGGATGCGAGTTTGCCCACTATTGGATGCACAACGGTTATATAAATGTCGACAACCGCAAGATGAGCAAGTCCCTCGGCAACTTTTTCACCGTGCGTGAGGTTGCGGACAAATACGGGTATGAGCCGATACGCTACATAATGATAGCTTCTCAGTATCGCAGTCCCATCAACTACAGTATTGACATTATCGAACAGGCAAAAGCTGCGCTCGACAGGCTTTACACCTGCCGCAAGAACGCGGAATTTGCCGCCAAAAATGCCCCCGAGGGCGGCTCCGCGCCCTCATTCCTTGAGGAAAAGAAGCGTGAATTCACCGAGGCGATGGATGACGATCTTAACACTGCGGACGCAATCGGCGTTCTCTTCACGCTTGCGAAGGAGATCAACATCCTTTCGAACGACCCCTCAACCGGCAAGGCGACGCTCAGCGCCTGTCTTGACCTCTTTAATGAGCTTTGCGATGTGCTCGGCATATTGTATGTCGGAGAAGAGGACATAGACAGTGAGATCGAAGCTCTTATCGAAGAGCGTACCGCCGCAAGGAAAAATCGCGATTTCAAGCGTGCCGACGAAATCAGGGATGAGCTCAAGGCAAGGGGCATCATTCTTGAGGACACTCCCCAGGGGGTAAAATGGAGCAGGCAGTGATAAGGCGTGAGCCTCTTTCCGCCGAATACGGGATATATGTCAGTAACGAGCACTCCTTCGGTACCGATGCGGTACTGCTTGCCGACTTTGCCTCTCGCGGCAGGAAAGGACTCAAAGCGGTCGATCTCGGAACGGGATGCGGCATCATACCGATGCTTATGATAAAACGGGGCGCCGTCTCGGAAGTGACGGGTCTCGAAATAAGTGCCGCCGCCTGCTCTCTTGCGGACAGAACGATAAAGGAGAATTCGGTGCAGGGTGTCTTCGGGGTCATAAACTGTGACCTTCGTGTGCTGCCGTCGGAGCTCAAAAAAGGATATTTTGACCTTGTGACCTGCAATCCGCCTTACAAGGCGGCGGGTGCCGGTATTGTAAGTCGGAGCAAAGCCGACCGCGTGGCAAGGCATGAGACCGAGTGCGCGCTCGGGGATGTCTTTACTGCGGCGGCAAAGCTGCTGCGGTTTTCGGGGAGGTTATGCATATGCCAGCGTCCCGAAAGGTTAGCCGATATTTTTGTTTCAATGAGGGAGGCAGGTATCGAACCGAAGAGGTTCCGCGAGGTCATACAACGCGAGGGCGGAAAAGCTTGGCTCGTGCTTGTCGAAGGCAGGCTCGGCGGAAGATCCGGGATCGAAACAATGCCCCCTTTATACATTGAAAAGGGCGGGATCCTGTCGCCCGAGATGATCGATATATACGGAGAATACAAGGAAGGACACGGTGAAGGAGTATGAGCGGGAAGCTGTTTGTCGTAGGAACACCGATAGGTAATCTTTCCGACTTTTCGCCCAGAGCCGTTGACACGCTGAGGTCGGTCGATTTTATCGCCGCGGAAGATACCCGTGTCACCCTGAAGCTTCTCAACCGTTTCGGCATTGAGACGCCGATGATAAGCTATCACGAGCACAACAAGGCGGCAAAAAACGAGCTCATTGCGGATCGCATTCTTTCGGGTGAGAGCTGCGCTCTTGTCACCGATGCAGGGATGCCTGCGATCTCCGATCCGGGTCAGGAGCTTGTTGATCACTGTCTTGCCCGCGGTGTCGCAGTAGAGTCGGTTCCGGGGCCTTCGGCTCTGATCACCGCGCTTGCGATCTCGGGAATGCCCTCGGGCAGGTTTTCGTTTGAGGGATTCCTATCCGTCAACAAGGTTCAGCGGGCGGAGCATCTTGCACTTGTAAAGGATGATCCGAGGACGCTCATTTTTTATGAAGCACCGCACAAGCTCACCGCTACACTGGCGGCGATGCTGCGGGAATTCGGAGACCGCGAGATCGCGCTCGTAAAGGAGCTTACAAAGCTTCACGAGACCGTGGAAAGAACCACCCTTGCCGCGGCGGCGGAAAAGTACACCGATGAGGAGCCGCGCGGAGAGTATGTGATAATAGTTCACGGTGCCGAAAAGTGCGAGCAAAGCGAATACAGTCTTTCGGACGCGGTGGAGTTGGCAAAAAAATACAAAAGCGAGGGAATGGGAGCGAGCAGCGCAGCGAAGCTTGCGGCGAGCGAAACGGGTTTTAAGAAGAGCGACATATATAAAGAGCTGCTTTGATTGGGGTTTGATGATCGAAGCGCGGCACGGCACCCCGCCCTGTAGGGCGGGGTGCCGTGCGTCGAGGCGGAGCCGTGTGTGGCGGAGCCGTGTGTGGCGGAGCCGTGTGTGGCGGAGCCGTGTGTGGCGGAGCCGTGTGTGG
>CAKRVQ010000135.1 GCA_934408795.1 uncultured Eubacteriales bacterium | reverse complement strand
ACATAAGGCAGGGCAGGGCAACATCGGGTCTTAAAAAGATAGAGGATGTCATACTTACCGAGACATTTGACCGACTTGCCAAGATCACAAATGAGGAGACCCGAAAGGATTTTATAGGAATACCGACGGGATTCTCGGAACTTGACAAGATTATAACGGGACTCAATAAATCCGACCTGATCATAATAGGCGCCCGTCCCGGTATGGGAAAGACGGCATTTGCTTTGAATGTGGCAAGGAATGTCGCCGTAAACGAGCATAAGGTCGTGGCGTTTTTCTCCCTTGAAATGTCAAGAGATCAGCTTGCTCAGCGAATCCTTTCTTCTGAGGCTATGATACAGAGCAGCAAGCTCCGCACAGGTGAGCTTACGCCCGACGAATGGACAAGACTTGCCGATGCAGGCAAAAAATTTGCCGATGTTCCGTTGTATTTCGACGAGAGCTCGGGTATAACCGTCCCCGAGATCAGGGCAAAGCTGAGAAGAATGAATCCTTTGCCCGATCTTGTGATGATCGACTATTTGGGACTTATGCATTCCGCCACAAGAAAGGAAAACCGAGTCCAGGAGATCTCCGATATAACAAGGAATCTGAAGATCCTCGCAAAGGAAATGAAGATACCGGTCATCGTCTGTTCGCAGCTCAACCGTGAAATAGATTCAAAAGCACAGAAATCGCATATACCGCAGTTGTCCGACCTGCGTGAGTCGGGCTCTATCGAACAGGATGCCGATATAGTTCTGTTTATGTACCGTAAAAACTATTATAAGAATTCGGACGATGATCCGAATGCACCGCCGCCCGATCCCGAGGAGGCATCAAAGGCACTTTGCGTTGTGGCGAAAAACCGTCATGGCGGAATCGATAAGGTCCCCCTGCATTGGGACGGCGAGTTTACGAAATTCAGTTCTGTGGAAGTATTCAGAAATGATTGATAAGCTGAAAAGGGCTGCCGACGAATACGGTATGCTTGATTGCGATTCCGTTACCGTGGCACTCTCGGGCGGCGCCGATTCGACCGCCTTGCTCGCGGCTTTGTCGGAGCTCAAACGGGAATACGGATACCGCCTTTATGCCGCCCACCTGAATCATATGATAAGGGGAAAAGAGGCGGATGAGGACGAGGAATTCTGCCGCGCTTTGTGCGAGAGTCTCGGAGCGGAGTTTGTCGCCGAACGCATAGATGTGCCGTCGGAAGCAAAAAATCGTAAGACGGGTACCGAGCTTGCGGCGCGCGAGATCAGATATGATTTTCTTAACCGCAGGGCAACCGGAAGGATCGCGACCGCGCATACCGCCGATGATAACCTTGAAACGGTGATATTCAATCTTTGCAGAGGAACGGGATTATCGGGACTTACCGGAATACCGCCGGTAAGAGGAAGAGTGATCCGCCCGCTTATTTACTGTACAAGGGAGGACACCGAAGGCTTTTGCCGCAGCAGAGGGCTTGAATTTCGGGTCGATTCCACCAATCTGACCGATGAATACAAAAGAAATTTTATAAGGCACAATATAGTGCCGCTGATGAAAGAAATAAATCCTCGGGTCTCGCTCGGCGTTGAAGAGGGTTGTATGACCCTTGCCGAGGACAGAAGGTTTATTGAAAATGAGGCAAAGCTTCTTGAAAAAGATGCTTCCGTCGGCAAAAAAGGATTTGACGCAGCGGTTCTCGGAAAGGGCGACCCCGCGCTTTCAAAGCGGGTAATAATATCCGCCGTAAAGGATCGCTGCGGTACAACGCCCGACAGAAAAACCGCGGAGGGTATATACCGCCTTTGCCTGGCGGGCAGCGGCAGATTGAATTTCCACGGTAATTGTTTTGCTACGGTGAGTCACGGTCTGCTGACATTTTCGCATCCGGAGGACGCGGCGGCAACGGCAGAAGAAGTTATGCTCAATATAAACGAGCTGAAAGAATCCGCCCGCCGTCTTGAAAATGCCTGCACCTCGGAGACGGTTCCCGAGAACGACCTTCCGTCGGCATCGGCAGGCGACAATGAAGCAGCGGCATTCCGCAGCGGAAATGTGTTGTTTTCGGTTATGTCAGCCGAAAGCTTTTATCGGTTTTGTAAAGTTCACAAAAAGTTATTGTTTACCGCTCTGGATTGTGATAAAATATCAGGCGCGGTGAAAATAAGATCCCGAAAAGAGGGCGATACCGTGAGACCTGCGGGCAGGGGATGCACAAAGAGCCTTAAAAAGCTCTTCTGTGAGCTTAAGATCCCGGTGACCGAGAGAAACGGTATACGCATTATTGAGGACGACAGGGGAATAGCGGCCGTCTGCGGCTATGCTGCGGATGAAAGAGTCGCGGTGGATGCGGCGACAAAGCAGGTGCTTGTCGCGCAAATAGCGGAGGAGTAGATTAAGGGTGATTAACGAAAATATCGAAAAAGTTCTTCTTGATGAAGAGCAGATAAGCGAGATCTGCAGATCTCTCGGCAAAAAAATAACCGAGGACTATAAGGACAAGGACCTCATTGCAGTCGGAATACTTAAAGGCTGCGTTGTGTTTTTCTCAGACCTTATAAGGAACATAGATCTTGACTGTTCAATAGATTTTATGGTGGTATCATCTTACGGAAACGCCACGGAGTCTACCGGAATGGTTCAGATACTTAAGGACCTCAGCATAGACATAAAGGGCAAAAACATTCTCGTTGTTGAGGATATCGTCGATTCCGGCGTGACACTCTGCAATGTTAAAAATGTCTTTCTCAAAAGGGGCGCCGCGGAAGTAAAAATCTGCACCTTCCTTGATAAGCCCGCAAGAAGAAAGGCGGATATATGCGTTGATTATGTCGGTGCGACAATACCGGATGAGTTCGTTGTGGGATACGGACTCGATTATGCGGAAAAGTACAGAAACCTGCCGTATTTGGGCGTACTCAAAAGACAGGTTTACGAAAAATAAAAGGAGACAGACCCCGTGAAGAAAAACATTAAGAATTTACTGCTTTATATCGGCATCCCGATAGTGCTGATAACGGCGGTGGCACTTGTTTCGCTGAACGGAACAAGCAGGCAGGGAAAGAAATACTACGAGATCGTCGACCTTATAAAAAGCAACGGCGTTTCGGAGTATTCTCTCAACCTCTACTCCGGTGAACTCAGATATGTTCTGAGGGCGGACGGCAAGACCTACACATACAGTGTCGCGTCGCCGAGTCTGTTTGTTGAAGATATGTCCGATTTTATCGAACGGAATAATGCCGAAAACAGCGGCAATCCCGATAAGATCATCAAATACGACTACAAGAGCGGCAGCGGACTTTCGTGGCTGGTAAATATCATACCGAGCGCCGTTATGCTGATAATTATGATAGTTCTCATAGTCATATTTATGAGGCGTATGGGCGATGCCGCAGGCGGAGACCGTGCACTCGGATTCGGTAAGATAAAAGCTCGCAAGTCGGGTGAGGACGGCAGAAAGACCACATTTGCCGATGTGGCGGGCGCCGATGAAGAAAAGGAAGAAATGCAGGAGCTCGTAGACTTTCTCAAGGATCCCAAAAAGTTCAATGAGCTGGGCGCAAGAATACCCAAGGGTGTATTGCTCGTGGGCCCTCCGGGAACAGGTAAGACACTGCTTGCAAGAGCCGTTGCGGGAGAAGCGGGAGTGCCCTTCTTTTCAATATCGGGTTCCGATTTCGTCGAAATGTTTGTCGGCGTCGGCGCGTCGCGTGTAAGAGATCTGTTTGACCAAGCCAAAAAGGCAGCCCCCGCTATTATATTCATTGACGAGATAGACGCCGTCGGAAGGCAGCGCGGAGCGGGACTCGGCGGCGGACACGACGAACGCGAGCAGACACTAAATCAGCTGCTCGTGGAAATGGACGGCTTCGGTAAAAACGAGGGCGTTATCGTGATCGCGGCGACAAACCGTCCCGATATTCTTGATAAAGCATTGCTCAGACCGGGCAGATTCGACCGTCAGATAACGGTTAATTATCCCGATGTCAAAGGAAGAGAAGAGATCCTTAAGGTCCATTCGCGCAGCAAGCCGCTTGCTCCCGATGTCGACCTCAAGACCATCGCGCAGTCGACCGCGGGATTCACGGGTGCGGATCTTGAAAACCTCCTTAACGAGGCGGCGCTTCTTGCCGCAAGGGAGGGCAAGAAGTCCATCACCCACGATCATATAGAAGAGGCTACTTTGAAGGTCATAGCAGGACCCGAAAAGAAGAGCTGGATACTCAAGGACAAGGAAAAGCGCAACACTGCATATCATGAGGCAGGTCACGCGATAACCGGTTATTATCTCCCGACTCAG
>CAKRVQ010000134.1 GCA_934408795.1 uncultured Eubacteriales bacterium | reverse complement strand
CAAAACAGTAAACAGGCAAAAGCGTATGTCCGCTGCAGTGTGTAATGAAAGAAAGCACGGCACGGCGCGGCATACGCTTTTTTCGCTTTTCTGCGGATCAATGACTGCTTCGCGACCGCAAATGATGCTAAGACGGGGATAGGATAAAAAAAGTGACAAATTATTTAATTTAGTGCTTGATTTTTTGCTTCTGCCGTGGTAATATAATATGGCGGTTTTTAATAACGATCTGCGCCGGTAGCTCAGCTGGATAGAGTGTTTGGCTACGAACCAAAAGGTCAGGGGTTCGAATCCCTTCCGGCGCACCATGAAAAAAAGCAATTGCAAAAAGCAATTGCTTTTTTCAGTTATATTCGCCTTACAGCGAGTGATATTGCTACGCAGTGATATTCGGCTTTTTGCCGAGTGGTATTCGCTTCGCGAGTGTGAGGGTGAATATAATATCACTGCGCCAACGGTGCAATATCACTTTTGCCACAGGCAAAAATATCACGCCGAGCTCGGCTCGGCATATCACTCGGTTTACTCTATGTTATAATATAATAAGTGCTTCGCGTAGTGTAAACGCACATCGGTTACATGTTGTGCTATTTCGTCGCACAGTCACAGAAAAAAAAACGGACTTGCTTTTGCAAGTCCGTTTTTCTGTTTGCCCGCCTTACGACGAGTTATCTCGCTGCGCGGCGGCATTCGGCTTTCAGCCGATCGACATTTGCCTCGGCAAACGGCGAGCCGCCTGTCCTCTATCGGTTTGCCTGTTCGGGCGCACCTTCGGCGGCGCCGAAAAGGCCGTATTTCTTTTTTATCCTTTCAAGTGTTCCGCCTATCGGAGAAGAAAGCACCAACAGGAATATGACATTTGACACCGCATATTCAGCCGTTACAGGCAGTGCGGAAGCGATCGCCGCAACATAGCGCGGAATATTGAAATATCTGTCTATCCATATTACCGTCCAAATATCCATCATCATGGAAAACAACACGCCCGCAAACAATCCGTAAGCACACAGAGCGAGCTTGCTTTTTTTGAGCGGCCGTGACATAAGACCCGCTATGAAGCCTATTACGCCCCATGAAAGCATTTGGAAGGGTGTCCACGCTCCCTGGCCGAAATAAAAGTTTGAGATCAGCGCCGACAGGGAGCCCACCAAAAAGCCCTGTTCGGGTCCCAACCAAATTGCTGCGATCACGGTGATCGCGGTCACGGGCTTGAAGCCCGGAACAAAGGCAAAAACAAAGCGTCCCGCTGCCGAAAGGGCTACCATGGCAGAGATTACCGCAAGCTCTTTTGCCGAGGTGTTTTTGCGTTCGAATGACAGGAAAACAAGACCTACCGAGAGAAGTGCAAGGGCAAATGATATCCAGGCGTAATGCTTTTCGCGGAATAAAAGAGCTCCTCCGATGACGATGGCGGGCGCGACGAAAAACGGCAGAACATAGAAAAGTGTCTTTCGTACGGAGGTCTTCATTATGCGTCCGCCTCCTTTTTACCGTTTAGCCTGCAAAGTTTCACGACATCATCCGCCAGAACCGCTCCCTCGTAGTATCCGTCGGCTATCCTGCCTGCCGCAGTCGTATAAAATGCGTTTCCGGAGAAAAACTTTTTCGGCGTATCCGAAGACACGATCTCTCCGTCGAACAAAAAGGCGCAGCGATCCGAATATGCGGCGGCGAACTCGGTATCATGTGTTACCGTGACAATCGTCATACCTTCGCACTTCAGATCCGACAGAAGCCTTGACAATCTGTTCTTACCGTATGCATCGATCCCCTTGGTCGGCTCATCGAGGAACAGTACTTCGGGTTGTCCGAGCAACAACACGGCTATCGCCGCTTTCTGCTGCTCGCCGCCGCTCAGATCATACGGATGTCGGTCAAGTATGCTTATGATGCCGAGTTTTTCCGCCGTCTCCTCGATCAAGCGCCGCGCTCGCTCCTTTTCATACCCCATCGATCTGCACATTCCGTCCATTTCGGCCCTTACGGTATTTTCGGTAAAAATGTTGCGCGGGTCCTGCGGCAGTACCGCTATACCGCGGCGGTATAATTCTCTCTCCTTATAAGAGCCGAGCTTTTTCCCGTTGAGCCTTACCGTTCCTCCGTAAGGCTTCAGAATACCCGAAAGAACGCCGAGAAGCGTGGTCTTTCCGGCGCCGTTACCTCCGAGGAGACAAAGGTGCTCTCCCTCGTAAATATTCAACGAAGTGTTTTTCAGAACATCCGCCGAGTCTTTTTCGTAACGGAACCGAATATCCTTTGCCGACATTTTTGTGTTTTTCTGTTCCGCTTTGCGGGAATGTGCTGCGCCGGCGGCGGGGTCGGATGCCGCATCAAACGCACAGTCAACTGCGGCGGTCGCTCCTTGGGGCAGCGAACGAATCGTATTTTTGAATGTCGACACTACATATCTTCTTCCCTCACGCACCGTCAGCGGGCAATCACCCTTTCCCCCGAGTGCGCGAAAAATTTCCGCAGCCGACGGAAGTGCATAGATCATAGGATGATCTTTGCGGTTATCAAAAAATGAGGTGAAACGGCGCGGTGAGCCGTCAAAGGCGATCTTTCCGTCATCAAGCATTAGAACGCGGTCGGCGATAGGCAGTATTTTCTCCAAACGATGCTCTACAACCAAGATCGTCATTCCGAGTTCGGTATTCAGTTTTCTCAGTGTATCCGTAAATTCCGATGCGGCTATGGGATCAAGCTGAGCGGTCGGCTCATCCAGCAGCAACAGTTTCGGACGCATGACTGCCGCAGCCGCAAGGTTCAAAAGCTGCTTCTGCCCGCCCGAAAGATCGGCGGTATTCTGCCTGAACAGAGTCTCAATTCCGAAATATGCCGCAGTCTCACAGACGCGGCGTCTTATGACATTTGAAGGCAGTCCGAGATTTTCGAGTCCGAACGCCAGCTCATGCCACACCTTATCCGTGACGATCCTGTCCTCGGGTCTCTGATGCACAAAGCCTATTTCCGCGCACTCTGTCCTCTCGTCAAGCTCTTCCCTGTTTATGCCGTTGATAAATATACTGCCGCTCATTTTGCCGAAAGGAGCTATGCCCCGTTTGAGCAGGCTGAACAAGGTGGATTTTCCGCATCCCGACACGCCGCAGACCGCAACAAATTCCCCCTCACCGACGGTGAAGGATACATTTTCCAGCGCCGATCGCTCGGCGTCCGGATAGCGAAAGCTTAAATCTTCGACCTGCAGAAACGCCATTTTATATCCTCCTTAACCTCAAGTATGAACGGAAGGAACGACAGAATGAAGAACGCCGCGGCAGCAGCCGTTGTCAGAGCGTCCCACCGAGCTGCCGTGATATGCGGATAGAATGAAAAATCCAACCTGCCGCAGGCGCCGGCCGCGATCGTGATCCCGTCTGCACAGGCGATCACCGAGCACAATATACAGTCCCTTTTCGTAAAGCGGAAGAGGGCAAACGAAGTGCGTCCCTTATTAAGGCCGTATCCCCTGCTTTTCATTGAAGTACCCATATCTATCGCACCCTCAAGCGACTGTGTGACAAGGGCGGAATATGTCCTCATCGAAGCGCGCAGTCTGCAGAACCAACCGTCGGCGGCATACAGGCCCATGGTCTTTTGTGCATCTCTTATCATCCTTGCGCGTTTCTTAAAAAGCGGGACCGATCTCAGTGAAAGTGAAAGCAGCAGAGATATCTTCGGAGCCGCCTTTCCGAAAAGGCAGAGCAGCTTATCCGAAGTCATTATCTCATTAAAGCACCTGAACCACAGTACCGCGGAAAGCAGCATGACCGCGACACCGACGCCGTAAAGGGTCGCTTCCAATGTGACGGGTCTGCCGTTCAGACGGAATAAATGGGTGGCGCCCTTGTGAACAAATAGCGGGTTTGTGATAACGATGAGAGCAAAAAGAACAATATCAAAGACCGATTCGCCCCACCGACGGCGTTTTCCCCTGCCGAGCACAACTGCGAAAGCGATACCGCCCGCAAGCGAGGACAACTGCAGCGCGGGCGAAGAGGAAAAGACCGATGTGAGCAATACCGACGCAAAGTACAAGGCAGCGGTAACAGGATGTAGGGTATCGAAATATCTCATTTGTGCCGCCTCCTCCGTTGCTCTTGTATTTGTCGCGGTCGGCAAAGGATCGATCGGGCAGTGAGTAAGATGGCACACCGTAGCTTTGCCGACACTTTTTCTCATGTAAAAAGTATTTTATGACGCACCGTCTTTCGGGCAGCGCCGCCGCGCCGAAGGCGCGGCAACAACCGCATTTTTGATTCATGATTCACTATTTATG
>CAKRVQ010000133.1 GCA_934408795.1 uncultured Eubacteriales bacterium | reverse complement strand
TCACTGTACCTGTCATCAAATTCCTGCATCGGAGTATATGACATTGTAAGCGGAAGTTTATCAAGCTCTGTTGTGCTTAGATTTTCCTTCGTCATTTCTTTCTCCATTCCGCCGATAACGGCTTGTTCTGTTTCCTTTCTCATTCTATTCCGAACAGGGCGGAATTGTTAATATCAATGCGGTTTGTGTTTTTTTGAGCAGAGATACAAAATCAAGCGCCTATCGGCAGCAGATGTCCGACGGGCGCTTGATTTTCACTGGTTATATTTATTTGTTGTGGTTTAAGTCAGTTTTAGCAGCGTCAGCGGCGGGTCGCTTCGGGTGCGGGAAAGTGAAATAGAGTGAAGCAGTGCCATGCCCTTCTGTCGGAGGGCAAAAAAAGCGGGCGTGCCGGTTGATCTGATGCGGCTTAAATAACATTGTGGTGCTTTGAGGCGCGGTTCACGCCCAGTATTCCTCCGAGCGATGCCGAAAAGCATATGACTGCCATTTTTATAAACAATGAGGAGGTGACTGCCGACTGCAGAAGTGCGAGCGAAAGGACAACGACTGTAAGGTAGTAAACGGCGCCTGTAAGCATTCCGACGATAAAGCCCTTTTCGCCGTTTTTAAGAGATGCGGTAAAACCTCCGACAAAGCTTGACACGACAAGTATGACGGTGGCGAGCAATCCCGACACCTTCAGCGAAACCGGCTTTGCGGTTATTATCAAGGCGAATACTGCCGTCAGAACGAGTGTCACCGCGGCTCCCGTAAGCAAGCCTATCCCGACTGATCTTATCAGTTTCGCATCTGCAAATCTTTTCATAAAAAAACCTCCGTCCACAATAAATATACTGTGAGACGGAGAAAAATATGCACATTTTAACAGTGGTTATTCGTGTACGGTGAGGTTGGTCTGGATAGCGTTTTTAGCTATCATAAGCTTTGAATGGTCGATCGTTTCGATAACATATGTGTCTTCTTTGATCGATACTATCTTGCCGTGGATACCGCCGATAGTCATTATCTCATCGCCGATCTGAATATTGTCGCGGAGCTTCTGCTCTTCTTTACGGCGCTTCCTTTCGGGTCTTATCATAAGAAAATAGATAATAACGCCGAATACCAATACATATCCCACTATCAGCAAAGTGCTGCCTACGCCGCCCTGCTGGGCAAGGCTTGTCAAATAGTTCATTTTAAATCTCCTTATCTGTGATTGGAATAATTATACTTTATAATGGCTGCCATTGCAAGATATTTTTGACAAATATACAATATTTGTTGATTATCTTTACCGATCGCGGCGCCGTGCTCGGTAAACGGGATCGCTGCGGTGTCGCATCATCTGCACCATCCGCATCAGCGGAGCATTCGGCGTCCTTATATCCTGCGCGAGTACTTCTCGGTGTTTTCTTTTCTGAACTCATCAAAGTTCCCGTTATCAAGAGCGCTTCTGATATCTTCTGTCAGCTTATTATAGAAATAGAGGTTATGGATGACGCAGAGGCGTTGGCCGAGCATCTCGCCAGCTCTTATGAGGTGGCGGACATATGCCCTTGAGTGATTGCGACAGCAGGGGCAATCACAGTCGTAATCTATGGGTCGGTCATCCTCTTTATATTTCTCGTTATTGATGTTTATTATGCCGTTATGTGTAAACAGATGGCCATGGCGGGCATTTCGTGACGGCATAACGCAATCGAAAAGGTCAACGCCGCGGGCAACACCCTCTATAATATTGGCGGGAGTCCCGACACCCATAAGGTATCGAGGCTTATCGGCAGGCATAAGGGGTTCGACATTCTCGATTATATCATACATAACCTCGGTCTCTTCCCCTACGGCAAGTCCTCCTATGGCGTATCCCGGAAGATCAAGCTCCGATATCATCTTCATATGCTCTTTTCTGAGGTCGGCAAATGTCGCGCCCTGGTTGATTCCGAAAAGCAGCTGCTCTTTATTTATCGTTGACTCAAGTGAGCAAAGGCGATTCATTTCGTTTTTACAACGGACTAACCAGCGGTAGGTGCGGCAGCAGGAATCTTTCGCATAACCGTACTCGGCGGGATTTTCGACACATTCATCAAATGCCATGGCGATGGTGGATGCGAGGTTGGACTGTATACGCATACTTTCTTCCGGGCCCATAAAGATCTTTCTGCCGTCGATATGCGAAGAGAATGTTACGCCCTCCTCGGTGATGCTTCTGAGAGATGCAAGCGAGAATACCTGAAATCCGCCGCTGTCGGTAAGGACAGGACCTTCCCATCCCGTAAATTTACGCACGCCGCCCATATGTCTCACAACATCATCGCCCGGACGCAGGTGAAGATGATAGGTATTACAAAGCATGACCTGCGTGTTTATATTTTTGAGGTCATACGCGGAAAGGGCGCCCTTAACTGCGGCGCAGGTGGCAACATTCATAAACGCAGGTGTCTGAACGGTGCCGTGAGGGGTCACAAACTCTCCTCTTCTTGCGTTTCCCTGCTTTTTTATAAGCCTGTACATTTTTTCTCCTTGTTATTGTCAAATCAATTGACGGTGTTTCCGTATGCTTTATCGCCTTTACAGGATGAGCATTGCATCGCCGAAGCTGAAGAAGCGGTATTTATCATTGACTGCGATCTTATATGCGTTCATTGTGTTTTCATAGCCCGCGAACGCGCTTACAAGCATTATCAGTGTGCTTTCGGGAAGGTGAAAATTGGTTATCAGCCCGTCCATACACTTAAACTCGTAACCGGGGTAGATAAATATGTCGGTATTGCCGCTGCACTCGCGTATTCCGCCGTTTGCTGCGGCGCTTTCCACGGTTCTGCAGGAGGTCGTGCCGACACATATGATCCTGCCGCCGTTTTGCTTAGTCATGTTTATCACATTGGCTGCTTCTGCCGATATATGATATGATTCGGTGTGCATTTTATGGTCTGTGATGTTTTCTTCCTTGACGGGTCTGAATGTACCGAGGCCGACATGCAGGGTGACATATGCGATGTTTACACCCTTACTTTTGACTTCACTGAGCAGCTCTTCGGTAAAGTGAAGTCCCGCAGTGGGAGCTGCGGCGGAACCGAGCTCTTTTGAATAAACGGTCTGATATCTTTCCTTGTTCTGAAGCTTGTGGGTTATGTAGTGCGGCAGGGGCATTTCACCTACGCGGTCAAGCACCTGAAAGAAGTCGGCTTCGCATTCGAATTTTATTATTCTGTTACCGTCCGGCAATACATCGGTGACTGTGCAGGAAAGCTCATCCGAGAAATCAAACACGCAGCCCGTCTTTGCCTTTTTCCCCGGTCCCGCAAGAGCTTCCCATTCTTTATCGGCGAGCTGCTTCAGCAAAAGAAATTCAACGGTCGCGCCCGTATCGCGACGGGTGCCGTAAATTCTCGCGGGCAGTACCCTTGTATCATTAAGCACAAGGCAGTCGCCTTTATTAAGGTATTGCACGATATCATAAAAATGCCTGTGCTCGATATCACCGCTCTTTTTATTTAGGACGAGAAGGCGCGAAGCGGAACGGGGCTCGATCGGTGTCTGAGCTATGAGCTCCTCAGGCAGGTCATAGTAAAAATCGCTTTTTTTCATATTCATAATATCGGTCTCCGAAATCTTCGACAGTTGTAATCTGACTTTATGATAATATCACTGTCCCGAGTTGCCTTTTTGCGGGCATAAAAGGACATTGACAAAAATAGACTGTAATGATATATTTATATAAATGCGGATGTATATGCCGAGCGACAGCGGATGTCACCGCGTCGGCAAAAGCATCGCAATTAGTATTATAGTCCATTTAATCAATTACTTCAACTATTTATTTACGGGAGATGCGGCAAATGCAGAAATTCAATGTCGGGATCATAGGCGCAACAGGAATGGTAGGTCAGCGTTTTATTACGTTGCTGAGCGATCATCCCTGGTTTAACATATCGGTGCTTGCGGCAAGTTCAAGGAGCGCAGGAAAAAAATACGGTGATGCGGTCGGCAGCCGTTGGGCTATGAAGACGGATATCCCGTCGAATGTCGCGGATATGATAATATCCGACGCCGAAAAGGATGCCGAAGAGATCGCATCCAAGGTCGATTTCGTCTTCTGCGCGGTAAACATGAGCAAGGACGAAACAAGGGCCTTGGAAGAAAAATATGCGAAGCTTGAATGTCCCGTTGTTTCGAATAACAGTGCAAATCGCTGGACACCCGATGTTCCGATGCTTATTCCTGAGATCAATGCCGATCATGCAGAGATCATTACATCACAGAGAAAGCGTCTCGGCACTAAGAGAGGATTTATTGCCGTTAAATCCAACTGCTCTATACAGAGCTATGT
>CAKRVQ010000132.1 GCA_934408795.1 uncultured Eubacteriales bacterium | reverse complement strand
GTCAAGCAGTTCACCGGGGTTTTCTTTATGAGAATCATAGTCTTTGCGGAAAACGAAAAATCTGAGCTTGCCCTCGTCGCTTATTATCGGAAGGGCATTGAGTTTGTTATCCCATATGATATCATTGGCTTCTTTAAGACTTATGCCTTCCTCAGCGCATATCAGTTTATCAAACGGAGTCATAAACTCACTGACTTTAAGTGAGGGGTCCATTCTGCTGACTCGGTAGTCTCTGCTGGTCACGAGACCCAAAAGTTTGCCGTCCGCCGTGCCGTCATCGGTGACCGCGACGGTCGAGTGACCGGTCTTTTCCTTTAAGGTAAGGATATCTGCGAGGGTCGCATCCGGTCTGATGTTGGAGTCGCTGCTTACAAATCCGGCTTTGTAATTCTTAGCCTTTGATACCATTGCAGCTTCGCTTTCGATCGACTGTGAACCGTATATGAAAGAGACGCCGCCTTCCTTGGCAAGCGCGACGGCGAGTCTGTCGCCCGACACCGACTGCATTATTGCCGAAACAAGCGGAATATTCATAACTATTGACGGTTCCTCACCCTTACGGAACTTAACGAGCGGGGTCTTCAGTGATACATTCTGAGGAATGCACTCGGATGACGAGTAGCCGGGAACGAGAAGATACTCGCTGAAAGTTCTTGAGGGTTCGTCGTAATAAAAAGCCATACTTTGTTTCTCCGTTTTCATAGTATTATGAGATACGCCTGATGTCGCGTTAAATTGCATATCGCAACAAACGGGCGGCATCAAGCGTATTCTTTAGTTAAGTATTATATACCATTAAATGTATTTAGTCAATGGTTTTCGTCGAAAGAAGTCGAAGTGAATTTGCGACCGCAAGGAGCGATACGCCGACATCTCCGAAAACCGCAGCCCACATCATATAAGGAACGCCCGCAACGCTGAGCACCATGATGAGGAGTTTTACGAAGAGCGAGAAAACTATGTTTTCCGTTACTATGCGACGGGTCTTTTTCGCTATCTTGATGATAGAGGGGAGCTTTTTCAGATCGTCGTCCATAACGACTGCGTCAGCCGATTCGACGGCGGCGTCCGACCCGAGGGCACCCATTGCGATACCGACATCGGCAAGTTTCAGAACGGGGGCGTCGTTTATTCCGTCTCCGACGAATATGACCTTACCGTCCGTACCGCCCTTGAGTTCGTCGAGCTTTGCGACCTTATCGGCAGGGAGAAGGGAAGAATAAACTTCATCTGCGCCCACCTTTTTTGCTACCTCTTCGGCAGTTGCGGCATTGTCTCCTGTAAGTATGACCGTTTTTGACACGCCTGCCTTTTTAAGGAGGGCGAGCGCCTCTTGTGCGGTCGGCTTTACTTCATCGCTGATAACGATATGGCCCGCATATTCACCGTCTATCGCCACATGCACGACGGTTCCGTTTTTATGGCAGTTATGCCACACGGCGCCTACACTGTCCATAAGTCTGCCGTTTCCGACGGCGACGGCCTTTCCGTTTATCATTGCCTTAACGCCCATACCGGCGAGCTCTTCGATATCGGACACGGAGCAGTTATCGTCTTTGTTCCATTTGGCTCTCAGTGCGGCGGAGACCGGGTGATTGGAGTGCGCCTCGGCAGCGGCAGCGTAGCTCAAAAGTTCATCTTCGGAGCATTCGCTCGGGTGAACTGCGGAAACAACGAAATTTCCTTTTGTTATTGTTCCTGTCTTATCAAACACGGCGCAGGATACATCGGAGAGCTTTTCGAGTGCATCGGATCCTTTGACCAGAATACCTTTTTTGGAGGAGGAGCCGATACCCGCAAAGTAGGCGAGGGGAACCGAAATGACCAGTGCGCAGGGGCATGAAACGACCAGAAATACGAGCGCTCTGTTAAGCCATGTTGCAAAATCGGCACCGAAGATAAGGGGCACAAACGCGACAAGGAGAGCGGCGATAACGACGATCGGGGTATATACCTTTGAGAAAGAGGTAATGAAGTTTTCGCTCTTGGCTTTACGCTCTGCGGATCTGTTAACAAGCTCAAGCATTTTTGCGACCGTGGAGTCGGCATATTCGTGGGTGACCCTGATCTTCAGTGAACCGTTGAGGTTTATGCATCCCGCAGCGACATTGTCGCCGACCGATATATCACGCGGCATTCCTTCGCCGGTTATGGATTTGGTGTCGACCGTTGCGGAGCCGTCGATCACGACGCCGTCCAAAGGTATCTTTTCACCCGGGTCGGTAACTATTATATCGCCGACCTTGACGCTCTCGGGTGAAACGGTCTGCAGCTTGCCGTCGACAAGGAGCTTCGCGGAATCGGGGCGCACATCCATAAGCTCCTCGACCGACTTTTTGCTCTTTTCGACCGCCATATCCTGAAGCATTTCCCCGAGCTGATAGAACACCATTACGGCGATGCCTTCGGGGTAGTCGCCTATTGCGAATGCGCCTATGGTGGCGATCGTCATAAGGAACTTTTCGTCAAACAACTCGCCGTGAAAGATATTCTTGACGGCAGAGAAGAGCACATCGTATCCTATAAGGAAATACGGTATCAGATATAAAAGAAATTTAAGCAGTTGGGGTTCGGGTGAGATGATCATCAAAGCAACGGTGAGCGCTGCGGAAACGATGATCCGAACAAGAGTGATCTTTTCTTCTTTTTCCATGGTTTCGGGTCTCCTTTCGGCTGTAAGAACGGTCGACGGATTTTGCGGCAGCAGGCGGGGGAGGTGCACGGAGCACCGCATATCTGCTCGACTTCGGCGGTCATTCCTTTATATGTTCCATTCCTTTGGCGATGATGATATGAACATGATCGTCGGCAAGGGAATAATATACTGTTTTACCTTCCTTGCGGTATTTTACGAGGCTTGCCTGTTTAAGCACTCTGAGCTGATGGGATATTGCCGACTGGGTCATATGAAGCAGTTCGGCTATATCGCAGACGCACATTTCGTCTTCCATAAGCGCATAAAGGATCTTTATGCGTGTGGAATCTCCAAATACCTTGAACAATTCGGAAAGGTCGCAAAGGTCCTCGTCGCTCGGCAGCGAGGAAATGACCTCGTTCAGGATATCATTATGTATACAGGTATCGTCACAGTGGGGTGCGTTTTTCATTTTTCGTTTCCTTTCGGTGCTCTTGTTCTCCGCCGAACAGATGACTGATCCTCGGGGGAGTTGTTTTTTTGTGTTTCTCGGAACGATTGAACATATGAATAATTGTTCATATGTTCATTATAGTCATCCGCTTTCGATTTGTCAATAGGCTGCAGAAAAATTTTTAAGGGGTTTTCCTATGGCGCTCTCGTGGAGGGAGGTGCATACTTAAGATAACTAAAGCAGGTGGGGCTGCGACTATGCGGGCACACTGTGCCGCGGGCATGGGTGAGATACAATCGGGTGACGAAGCAAAGATGACGGCGAAGGGTTGATATCGGGTTCATATTATGATAAAATGCAGCTCAATGGCAGAATTATGAAAAACCATTTAGGAAGGATTGTTGCTTGCCGGGAAAAGCTGCGCACGACGGGGCTGAGTGTCGATGCCGATGCGTTCGACCATTATCCGTTTATATTTCTTAATCTTGTCTTGTCCTGCATGGCGGCGATCCAAGCTCCGCTCATATTGATGAGTCAGAACAGGCAGGAGGAAAAGACATGCTGAGAGCCGAAAACGATTACAAGGTCAATTTGAAGACCGAAATAATGATAGAGTATATATACGACAAGCTGAACGGTATGGCCGAAAAGACAGAAGTCCGCCGTGATGAGGAACCGAAGAGCGCCGAAAAGGGGCTCTGACAGGCGGCATGGTTTGATACTCCTGTCAGCTTAAGCTGACGGGAGTCGAAACCGTTTGAAGTACAAACCGACCGAAGGCAGCGCCGCCCACGCCGAAGGCGCGGTGAACGGGCGGCGGTATATTTTTGTCATTCGGAAAGACCCTGATTTTTCGATAAGGCGGGATCCCTTTATCACGCTTTGCCGCCCGTTTTGCGCCTTCCGCGGAAGGGCGCGCGGCGCTGCCTAAAGCCATAAAGTCGGGCTGCTGCTTAAAGTCGAATAAGCGTCATAATTCGGGGCTGCCCCGTCAGCGTAAATTACGATCCCGCGGTCTGCCGACATAAAGAAAGATATAACAGATCAGGCGCCGTCCCTTTCGGGACGGCGCCTGCGTTTTCGATTGTCACATATCGGTCGGTTTATTCGACGGTGACGGACTTTGCAAGATTCTTGGGTTTATCGATGTCGCAGCCGTTTGCTTTGGCGATATAGTAAGCAAACAGTTGAAGCGGTACAACCTCGACCGAGCCGTTTATAAGAGGATCGGTACGGGGC
>CAKRVQ010000131.1 GCA_934408795.1 uncultured Eubacteriales bacterium | reverse complement strand
CTGCCTGCGGCCCTGGTTGCTGCTTAAAGCCGGTTCGGATCATCCTCACTTGCTTAATCCGACGTGAATCGAACCCTGCCGTGAGCTTGCGGTTAAAAATTATGTAAACTGTCAATTCGTCTTGACATCGGTACATCATATGTGTATAATTTAGGTAGAAATCCCATATAATGTGTTTTTTTCAGATCGATCGGCGGCATTCCGACAACAGGTCCGCCTCTCTCGGAAGTTCCGTCGATCCGATCTTCATGGCGCCGCGCGACAGTAAAGTCGGGCACTGACCGCAAAACGGGAGTGTGTTTGCATTTCCGTGAGTTCCTGTGTTCCGTCTTCTCCCGTCGGCGTACATTTATTTGACGGAGTTTATAATGGAAAAGATCATCATCAACGGCGGAAAGCGGCTTGCCGGCGAAGTTGAGATCAGCGGTGCAAAAAATGCCGCCGTTGCGATTTTGCCTGCCGTCCTGCTTTGCGACGGTGTTTGTACTATAGAGAACCTTCCCCAAATATCAGATGTTTCCCTTATACTCAGGATCCTTCACGATCTCGGCGCATCTGTCCGTTCTCTGAATCCTCATAAGGTCGAGATCGATACGAGATATGTTTCCTCGTGGGTGCTCCCCTCTTCGATGACCTCGGGGATGAGAGCAAGCAGTTATTTTATGGGCGCTATGCTCGGAAGATTTCATCGCACCAAGGTTGCTCCTCCGGGCGGCTGCGACTTCGGCGTAAGGCCTATCGATCAGCATATCAAGGGCTTTGAGGCCTTAGGCGCTTCGGTTTCGATCGAAAACGGCATGGTCGAAGCAAGGGCGGACGAGCTTATAGGCTCTTCGGTATATCTTGACAAGGTCTCGGTCGGCGCCACGATAAATATAATGCTTGCCGCCGCCAAGGCGAAGGGTCTTACCATTATAGACAACGCCGCAAAGGAACCCCACATCGTCGACCTCGCCAACTTCCTGAACTCCATGGGCGCTGACATAATGGGCGCCGGAACATCGGTGATAAAGATCCGCGGTGTAAGCGAGCTTCGCGGCACATCTTACAGTATAATCCCCGATCAGATAGAGGCGGGCACATATATGGCGGCTGCAGCCGCGACCCGCGGGAATGTTCTTATAAAAAATGTGATACCCAAGCACCTTGAATCCATCACCGCAAAACTTACCGAAATAGGTGCAACGATATACGAGTACGACGAAGCGGTCAGGGTGGTCATGGATTGCCGTCCTAAAAAGTGCAACATAATAACTATGCCGCATCCCGGTTTTCCTACCGATATGCAGCCGCAGATAACCGCCCTTCTTTCGACTGCGGACGGAGTCAGCGTGGTGTCGGAGGGCGTGTGGGATAATCGCTTCAGATATGTAGATCAGCTCAATCTTATGGGTGCGAACATACAGGTCGACGGTAAGGTAGCCGTTGTCAACGGTGTGCCCCGGCTCAAGTCGTCGCCCGTGAGTGCGACCGATCTGAGAGCGGGAGCGGCGCTTGTCATTGCCGGTCTCGCGGCATCGGGGAAGACCGAGATCGACAATATAAAGTACATCGACCGCGGGTATGAAAACATCGTTGAAAAGCTTAAAGCCCTCGGTGCGGACATATGCAGAGCTTTCCGTCCCGACGGAGACGAGGGGCGCATTGCCTTATAGATTTCGGTTTCGAAGGCGGTTTCGTCTCCCGCCTGTTGTCCTTCAAGAGGTTTCGCACTGAAGGACCGATCAAATCCTCCCGAACAAAAAGCTTTTGCGGACCGCTCCGTTTAAGGGGCGGTCTTTAAGAATGCCCGCAAAGGTCGGGCAGTTTACATAAAAGGTCCGCAGGAATATAAATGCGCTGCAGGCACAAGACCTCAACCGAGCAAAAGAAAGGAATCCCATATGGCAAAGATCTGTCCGCTTTTCAGCGGAAGCAGCGGAAACAGTACCTACATATCTTCAAACGGCACGGCAATACTTATCGATGCAGGCGTCAGTGCCAGGATGTTATGCTCATCGCTTGAAGAAAGGAACATATCGCCTTCGTCACTGTCGGCAATCTTTGTGACACACGCCCATATCGATCATATAAAAGGGCTTAAAAACTTTATCAAGAAGTACCGTATTCCCGTATTCGGATCGGAGGCCGCGCTTGAATGTATCGCATCAAAGGACGCGCTCCCGCCCGACTGTGAAACGGTACCGTTCGTCGGTTCGGTGCAGGTGGGCGAACTTTCGGTAACGGCATTCGACACCATGCACGACAGTCCCGGTTCCCGCGGGTATACCGTCACCTTCGGAAACGGCGAAAGGGCGGCGGTATGCACCGACCTCGGCAAGGTCACCGACACGGTCAGAGGGGCGATCACCGGCTGCAGGACCGTGCTGATAGAATCAAATCACGATGTCACGCGGCTTCAGACGGGTCCGTATCCATATGATCTGAAAAAGCGCATAGCAAGCGACTGCGGTCATCTTTCAAACACCGCCTGTTCCTCGGAGCTGCCCGCGCTCGTCGAAAGCGGTGCCGTCAGGTTTATTCTTGCGCACCTGAGCCGAGAAAACAACCTGCCGGAAGCCGCGAGATCCGCCGCAGTAGGCAGTCTTCTCGCATCGGGCATTAAGGAAAACATCGATTACTCGCTGACCGTCGCAGAGCCGTCGGGAGGCAGAATCATCAATATCTGACTGCGGATCGGCTTCCCATTTTTGACCGTTCTTTACGGTGAAATGAGAAAAACATCAGAAACGGTAAGCGGCAAACGGAGCAAAGCAAGCCGTACCGCAGGTTCGGGACCCGTGAAAGGCAGGCGATCGCAAAATGCAGAGAGTAACCGTTATAGCAATAGGAAAACTGAAAGAAAAGTATCTTTCGGACGCGGTAAGCGAATACCAAAAACGCCTCGGTGCGTTTTGCAGGCTCGATATATGCGAGCTGCCGCCCTGCCGGACGGATGACGGCAGCGAAAGCGGCATACTCGCCGCAATTGAGGAGGAAGCCGATCGGATACTGCAAAAGATACCTAATCACGCATTTGTAATTCCCATGTGCATAGAAGGTCGGCAATTAAGCAGCGAGGAGCTCGCCGCAGTCCTTGATCGTTCGGCGGTGGACGGTATTTCGGATATGTGTTTCATCATCGGCGGGTCTTACGGACTCTCGGACAGGGTGAAATCGGCAGGATCTCTTCGCCTTTCGATGTCAAAGATGACATTTCCCCACCAGCTTGCGCGCGTAATGCTGCTGGAGCAGCTTTACAGGGCATACTCGATCACAGCGGGAAAAAGGTATCATAAATAAGCGCATGAATGCGGGCGGCACCGCGCCGCGCGGAGCGCGGCGGAAACGGGGACGGACGGAAAAGGCGCTCCGATCGATTTTCAGTGCAGTCCCCCCCTTCTCCGCGACCGCCGAAACGGTCGCGCGGTGCCGCCCGATATTTTCGCCGTCGGTTCTCTGCGACCCGATGAATTGCAGCAAAAACTCATTCGGTCTCACTTATAACATATATAATGTGCGCCCCGAGCGGACGACCTCAAAAAAAGCTTGACCTGATTGTAAATATGTGGTATAATCTTTTTACCTCTGCAAAGGGTCTTTTTTAAGCAGACCTGCGGTTCGTTTCGCTTCGGGCGCTTTCGCATTTTTATGCGGCGAAGCGAGATCGGCCGACGAGGGAGGCTGGCTTTCCCCGACGGGAAAGCTCTGATATTTCCGTAAAACGGGAGGTGCCGTCAAATGAGAGTTAAAATCACTTTAGCTTGCACCGAATGCAAGCAGCGCAACTACAACACAATGAAAAACAAGAAGAATGATCCGGACAGACTTGAAATGAACAAGTATTGCCCCTTCTGCAAGAAGCACACTCTTCACAAGGAAACGAAATAGGGAGGTAAATCTATGAAAGTTTTATCAAAAATTCTCAGAATACTTACCCTCGTTCTTACCGTTGCGGGATTTGTGCTCTTCTTCACAGACTTCGTAAGCTGCACTATCGGAGCCGAATCCGTAAAGCTGGCAGGCGCTCAGCTTGCCTTCGGCGGATCCGTCACCGATCTCGGATCTCTTGCAAGATCACCTAAGATCATCTTTGCAATGGCTCTGGTGCTGCTCGCGGCAATAGCTGCCGGATTCAACTTTTCGAAAAATTCGAAGGCGGGTCGTTGGTTTAACCTCGGTCTTAACGGCGTTGCAGGTGTGTTTATGCTCGTTGTCGCTCTTTCAAGACCTTGGAGATTCTTTGATCTGCGTATATACCCCGAAGCCGTTTTCGGCAACGCGGTCTATACCCCCTTCGTTCTGATCACCTCTCTGGTGATCCTCGCCGCGTTCATATCAAGTGCCGCGTATATTCTGGTCTATGAC
>CAKRVQ010000130.1 GCA_934408795.1 uncultured Eubacteriales bacterium | reverse complement strand
AACAAAACCGTATTCCGGATGAGCATCGGAAGGTGTGCTTATCCTTGTTATGAGAAAAAAGCAAATGCTGCGCAAGAGCCATTTACCACACGGGTCGATTAAATTCAAGAACGGAGGATCACTTTGCGAAAATACATAGTTAAGCGACTGTTGATTTCGGTGATGATACTCTTTTTCGTCGCCTTTATCATATATGTTTTAATGAGATGCCTGCCGACCTCTTACATAGAGAATATGGCAAGGCAGAAGTCAATGCAGCCCAATTCCAAGAGCTATGAGGAATGGATGGCGCAGCTCACCCAGATGTACAATATGGACAAGGGAGTCGTTGTGGGATTCTTTGCCTGGATGTGGAATGTTGTCCGCGGCCAGTTCGGCGACTCCTGGTATTACACCGTTCCGGTGCTCCAGAAGTTCAACGATACTATATGGGTCAGCTTCATTATGGGCGCAATAGCTATGGTTTTTGAGGTGATCATTGCCGTTCCTCTCGGAATCATCTCCGCTACAAAACAGTATTCAAAGACCGATTATACCATATCTATACTCGCTTTGGCGGGAATATCGCTGCCGACATTTTTCTTTGCGTCGCTGCTCAAACTTGTATTCTCGGTAAAGCTCGGATGGTTCGACCTTTTCGGCCTCACGAGCCGCGACTACGCTCAGCTTTCATCCGTCGGAAAAATCTTCGATATGGCACACCACCTTGTCTTACCTATTGTTACGATCGTAGTTATCAGTGTGGGCTCACTTATGAGATATACCCGCACCAATATGCTTGAGGTGCTTAACGCCGACTACATTCGTACCGCGCGTGCTAAGGGATTGCCCGAAAAGAAGGTCATCTATCATCATGCCTTCCGCAACACACTTATCCCCCTCGTTACCATTATAGGCGGATCGCTCCCCGGTCTGTTCTCGGGCGCACTTATAACCGAGACTCTCTATTCGATACCCGGTATCGGCTACGCCTCTTACTATGCCATGATAAACGGCGATATCCCGTTTTCAATGTTTTATCTTACCTTCCTTGCAGTCCTGACACTGCTCGGAAATCTCATATCCGATGTTTTGTACGCGGTGGTCGATCCGCGCGTGCGTATCTCGTAAGAAGGAGGGGTCAGTATGAATTTATTCCGCAAAAATAAAGATAATGCCCCCGCCGGCTCCGAAGGTACAAACAATAAGGCTGCCGAAAACAACACCGCCCCCCTTTCGCTTAATGATGACAGGCGCGTTAAGGTTCTTTCCCCGGGAGCCATGGTCGCAAAGCGGTTCTTCCGCAACCGTATCGCCGTTGTGGGACTTGCCATTTTGGCATTTATGTTTATCTTCTCATTTGTCGGGGGACTCATATCTCCTTACGGTGAATCGGAGTTTTTCTATAAAACCGAAGATCAGCGCAAGCAGTATGCGGGCGTTGTCGAGAATAAAGAATTCAGATATGCGGTTGCCGACGGCAAAAAGTTTGACTCCGTGCTCCAGGCTCAGACCGTGCTTGCCGTCAGAACCGGCAAGGATTCTTTCAGCTACGGCGGCAACAACTATACCCTTACAAAAGAGGGCGAGGATTATTACTCGGTATCCGATGCAAGCGGTATGATAGGTATCGCTTTTAAGGATGTAATCAATTCAAGCACCGAGGGAACAGAGCTTCCTTTCGAATTCAAATACAATGCAATAAAAGCTTATACAAATGACCTCTCCTCCTTCACCTGCGACGGAAAGGAATATGCGGTCAGTGAAGCGGGAATAATTACCGAGAACGATAACGAAGTCGCCTATGTCGGCCGCTTCGTCGTCAATGCGATCCAGTCGGATATATTCCTTACCCGCGAGTTTAAGGAAAACCTGATTTCGGCGATCCAAAAGGGTGATACCACCTTTGTATATAAGGATCAGGACGGCAATGATAAAGAGCTCTTCATTGAGTATCGCGCCGATGTCGACAACTATGAGATACTTGAACTTAAAGAGTCTCGCGTTTACGATATGTATTCGTCTCCCAGCAAAGAGCATTGGCTCGGCACCGACTCATACGGTATGGATATGCTCACCCGCCTCATGTACGGCGGAAGAGTATCTCTTCTCATAGGCTTCATAGTTGAGTTTATCGCAACATTTATCGGTGTTATTCTCGGCGGTATCGCGGGATATTTCGGCAAATGGGTTGATATGCTCATCATGCGTATAGTCGATATATTCTATTGCATACCGTCAATGCCGATAATCATTATCATAGGTGCGGCGATGGACGCCATGCGTGTAGACCCCAAGGTGAGAATGATATACCTTATGCTCATACTCGGCTTCCTCGGATGGCCCGGTGTCGCCCGTATGATCCGCGGTCAGATACTCTCGCTCCGTGAGCAGGAGTTCATTACCGCTACCGAGGCGTGCGGTGTCCGCGTTTCAAGGCGTATTTTCAAACACCTTATACCGAATGTCATTCCGCAGCTTATCGTGTCCTGCACGATGGGCCTCGGCAGCACCATAATAACCGAGTCTACACTCTCGTTCCTCGGACTCGGTGTTAAGTTCCCGTTCGCCTCATGGGGAAATATCATAAGCGATGTTACCAACACCCATGTTCTGACTACTTATTGGTTCATTTGGATACCGGCAGGTACTCTCTTGCTGCTGACCGTTTTGGCATTCAACCTGGTCGGCGACGGACTGCGCGATGCCTTTGATCCCAAAATGAAACGGTAAGGTCACGGAGGTGAATGACAATGGCTAAAAAACACGCGGAAGGATATCTCTCGGCGAGAGAATCCCGCAGGATCTCAAGGCAAAACCGAAAAATCACCGACAAGCTTGAAAAGCAGCATAAGCGCAAGCATGTTCCCGAGAGCGAGTACACCACCCGAATGGACGACAGTGCAAATGTTCTTGAGATCCGTGATTTAAAAACATATTTCTTTACCGATGTCGGTACCGCAAAGGCGGTCGACGGTATATCGTTTGATGTCCCCGCAGGAAAGACAATAGGTATTGTCGGCGAATCGGGCTGCGGAAAGAGCGTAACGAGCCTTTCGATAATGCAGCTTCTGCAGCGCCCGCAGGGACAGATCGTGAACGGTGAGATCCGCCTCAACCTCGGCGATAAGGCTTTGGACATTGCAAAGGCACCTATTTCCGCCATGCAGCACCTTCGCGGAAACTTTATGTCTATGATCTTCCAGGAGCCGATGACCAGCCTTAACCCGGTATTCCGTATCGGCGCGCAGATCGATGAGGTCATTGCTCTCCATGAGGGAAGCGATTTGTCGAAAGAAGAGATCAAAAAGCGCACGATTGGAATGCTTGAGCTCGTCGGAATCGCAAACAGTGAAGGCGTTTATAAGATGTACCCGCATGAGCTTTCGGGCGGTATGCGTCAGAGAGTTATGATAGCAATGGCGCTTGCCTGCAATCCGAGACTTATCATTGCGGATGAGCCCACAACCGCACTTGATGTTACCATTCAGGCTCAGATATTGGACATTCTTCGCAGCCTGAAAGAGAAGATAAACTCTTCCATTATGCTCATAACACACGATCTGGGCGTCATCGCCGAAATGGCGGACTATGTGGTCGTAATGTATGCCGGCAGGATCGTTGAGCGGGGAACGGTTTATGAGATATTTGAAAACCCGGCACATCCTTACACGATAGGCCTTATGGCGTCGAAACCGATCGTCGGAAAGGATACAGACAGACTGTATTCTATTCCCGGTAAGGTCCCCAATCCCATAAATATGCCTAACTATTGCTATTTTAAGGACCGCTGCGAGATGTGCGTTGAAGGCTGCAGCGGCGAATATCCGCATGAAATCAGCATTTCACCGACACATAAGGTGAGCTGCTACAGATACTACGGTGGGGAAAAGGAGGGTGAAAAATAATGTCAAACAAGCATAATCAATACGATACCTTCACCCCCGTAGAATATGATCCGCAGTACATTCTGATGGTCAATGACCTCAAGAAGTATTTTCCCATCAAGGGCGGCTATGTCAATAAGACGGTCGGTTATGTCAAAGCAGTCGACGGTGTTACCTTTAACCTGAAACGCGGCACAACGATGGGTCTTGTCGGCGAATCGGGCTGCGGAAAGACCACCGCGGGAAGAACTATACTGCGTCTGTCGGGCGAGAAAACAGGCGGTCAGGTGCTCTTCAACGGTCAGGAGGTTTATGACCTTTCTGCGAAAGAAATGCGCGCTCTGCGTACAAAGATGCAGATCATTTTCCAGGATCCTTTTTCGTCACTGTCTCCGAGATTGCCTGTCGGCGAGATAATCGGCGAGGCGGTCAGAGAGCACAACCTCGTACCTAAGGAAGAATTCAACGACTATATCGATCCTGT
>CAKRVQ010000129.1 GCA_934408795.1 uncultured Eubacteriales bacterium | reverse complement strand
CTTCAGTCTGCCGGTTATAACATCAAGCAGGTCTCCCTTGTCGGAGCTCCCGCAGCCCTGCTCGGCGGCTTTTTTATAAGGCCCCAGCTTGAAAGCTTTGCCTGTTACATCGGAGGCGGCTTTCTTTATCTGATTACGATAAAGCGGCTGGTTTATCAGTTTCAAAAACTGTTCATTGCGGTAATCTATAAGCAGATAATCCCCGCTTATATACGCCTTACTGTCTCCGAGATACCCGACCAAAAGGGGGCATTCCTTTCCGAGGATCCGTAGCACCTTGCTCCACTCGGCAAACGGTCTCGCCTCTGCGGACGCTGCGTCGGATGCCGCGGCATTGCGACCCGTTGAGATTTTTTCGGGTTCTCCGGCGTTATTATCTGTCGGAACGGACCCGTTTTTTCGTTGATCGGTATCGATGTCGGCATCTGTTTTTCTATCAGTATCTGTATCGGAACCGACCGGTTTTGTCCCCCGTCCGTCGGTCGGATTCGGATAATCGGGATAATACCCGATCGCGCCCTCCGGCGGAGCGTCGTCGTCTGTTATGTCGGCGGCATCAAACATATATTGATCCGACGGAGTTTCCGCGGCTCTCTCATCGTCAGGCAGAGTGTCGTCTGCAGGCGACTGCCCTGTCTTTGCGGTTTCCCCGTTCTCTTGTGCCGACACCGCGGTCTCAATCGCGGACGCAGCTGCTCCCGACATCGTAGCTTCGGCTGCCTTCGGCGCGGTCTCGCTCACGGTCGATGCCGTTTCTGCGGTGCTGCTTACACCTGCGAACCGCGTTTTTTCAAATGATGTGCGGCACTCAAGGTTCTCCACTCTTGCCGTCAATGCATCAAGTCCCTCACAAAGCGAGGGCTCACAGAGTTTTATGAGTGCCGATTCCAGCTCGGCGCGGCGGTTTGCGGCGGTCATTCTTCCGAGTGCATCCCCGAGGACGCGGATCGCGAGCATTATTGACGCGGTATTGAAGTGTGCCGCCTGCTTTTTGAATTTTTCAAGATCGGCAGCCGTACATACAACAAGCCCCTTTGTATCCTTCACCGTTTTTACGACCAAAAGATCCCTGAAATGAGATATCAGATCGCTGCAGAGGCGCTTAATGTCAACGCCGTCCTTTCTTAAGCTGTCGGTCACCTTTAAGACGGTGCCCGCATCGGCATCCGCAATACCGTCACAGAGTTCAAAAAGTCGTTCCTTTCCCGCAATGGCGCAGGCGGTCTGGACCACGGTGTCGTCGACCTTGTCCGAGTAGGCGGCACAGAGATCAAGCATTGAGAGGGCGTCTCTCATTCCTCCGTCACAAAGCTCGGAAATGAGCTCCGCCGCACTGTCCGAAAGGGTTATCCCCTCTTTTTCGGAAACATATTTGAGTCTTGCGGTGATGACCTCGGGGTCTATACGGTGAAAATCATACCGCTGGCAGCGGGATATGATCGTTGCGGGAAGTTTATGGACCTCTGTGGTCGCAAGAATAAATATCGCATGAGACGGCGGCTCCTCAATGGTTTTAAGCAGTGCATTGAACGCCCCCGAGGAAAGCATATGCACCTCATCGATTATATACACTCTGTATTTTGAAGACGCAGGCGCAAAGTTCACATTCGCGCGCAGTTCCCTTATATCGTTGACACTGTTGTTGGAGGCGGCATCTATTTCGGTGATGTCCAGATTTTCCTCCGATTCGGCAAGCAGACAGGCTTCGCACTTGCAGCAGGCATCGCCGTTTTCGGGAGAAAGGCAATTCACCGCTTTTGCAAGAATCTTTGCGCAGCTTGTCTTGCCGGTTCCTCTCGATCCCGTAAACAGGTAGGCGTGCGAAACCGTTCCGTTTTTAAGCTGGTTTTTAAGCGCAACCGTTATATGCTCCTGACCGCAGACATCCGAAAAGCGGGCGGGGCGGTATTTTCTGTACAGAGCGCGATACATTTTTACTCCTTTCGCGAGCAGGCGGGGCGTGGCGGGAAAGGGATACAGGCGTGTCCGAATGACGGCAGCACGCTTATCCGCACCCAAAGGTCGCCGATCGCAATAAGCTGAAAAATAAAAAATATGCCCTTGAGCGCACGAACAGCCGGGTTACTGCGGCACACGGGACAGTCCGCTTAATGCTGCTCGGTTCCCCGCCTGACATGGTTCACGGCGACCCATCGCACAGGCCCTGCCGTTCGCACGCTCAAAGGCACATATTAAGCAATGATCTTTCGGAGGGCGGCACGCCTTACGGCACCGCAAAAACGATTTGCCGTTCGTCATCTTCCGACCGAAAACCACCTTTGCTATATGTTATTATATAACATATCTTTGAATATTACAACAATATTTTTTGATATTCGGGAAAGCGACCCGAATGTTTTTATACCGTCGGCGGACGGAGTGCGGTGCAGAAGGCGAGAAAGGGGCGGAATGCGGCAAAGGTGCGGCATATTGCTGCGGAATGCGGCGGAGGTGCAACAAGGGTATAGTAAAAGTGCGGGCGAGACCGCGCGGGGGAGGTTGCGCGGGACTGATGCGCGGGGAAGCCCTGCGAGAAGGGTGCGCGACAAAAGTGTCGCTGCCGGGCGGGGCAGCGCCGCAAAAGCGGAACGACCCGATATGAGATGACGCCCGATAACGCGGGCAGCGCCGCGATGCGCGCCGCAGGCGCGCATAAAAGAGGGGCACGGCAAAAACGACTTTCGGGAGTATGCTCCGCCGCAGATCTCGGCATTTGCACAAAGCGAAGTGCGGAAAACGATGCCGTGCCCTCTTTTCGCGTCCTCCTTAAAGGAGGGCGCGCGGCGCTGCCCCTCGCAAGCCTCTCCCGCGGCGGTCCGCCCCGTTCCGTCCCCGCTCCTTTTGCGGCGGATTTTTCTCATCCGTCGGCGCGTCCCCCGCGGCTGACTGCCCTTTCGGCAGGATCTTTCCCGCAGAGGTTCCTCCCCTCTCGCCGTAATTCTTTTGCAGGCGACCCCTCCGCAGCAGGACTTCCGTAACAATCGCCCCCTTTTCTCCTCGCATCATCCCCCTCGCCCGCGGGCGGCCTTCCCTGCGGCGATTGTTTCCGCGCCGCGGGTTTCTCCTCGCGCGAGGGTGTATGCCGAGGTCCTCTTCGCCGGAGTTGTTGAAAAATTTAAAAATATACTGTTGTATACTCACCGAAAATTTGGTAAAATGAACATAGTGTTAAGCCCTGCGGAAGTTTTTTCGCAGCCGGCAATCGATCGGCCGAGACCCTTTGCTTTCCGTTCTCTCCTTTTTCGGACAAACGGTACCGTCGTCAAAGGCTTCACGGGAACGGCGTTTCGGTCGCATTAAAGGAAGTCCGTCACTTTTCGGAGGGTTGACGAAGCACAGATGGAAATATGGGATATATACGACCGCGACGGCAGGTTGACGGGAAGAACCGTGACGCGCCGCAGTCCGATATTGAGGAAGGGCGAGTATCATCTTGTTGTCCATGTATGGATAACGGACGGGCACGGCAATTTTCTCATCCAGAGAAGAAGTGAATCAAAGCCGCTTATGCCGGGAAAATGGGCGGCAACGGGCGGAGCCGCCGTCTCGGGCGAAAACTCGGATACCGCGGCGGTGCGCGAACTCGGCGAGGAGCTCGGAATAAACAAAAAGCCGAGCGAGCTCAAGCTTTTGGGCAGAATAGTAAGAAGAAATTCTTTTGTTGATGTTTATCTTGCCACCGCAGAAGCGCGGGTGGATCTCCTCTCACTGCAAAGAGAAGAGGTGGCGGAGGCGCGATGGGTATCCGTCGCAACTCTTGTCAAGATGATAGAAAAAGGTGTTTTTCACAACTACGGCAAGGAGTATTTTGACCTCGTATTTGCCTGCACTAAAAAAGGGATCGGTAAAGAAAATGAGCAAACAACTTGACGGAAAGACCTGTCAGGCGTGCCACGCCTATCTTTTTGAGGATGACGACATTGTCGTCTGTCCCGAATGCGGTGCGCCGTATCACAGAGAGTGCTATGAAAAGGCAGGCAAATGTCTGCTTGAACAGTTTCACGGCACCGAGCTTGAATACGACAAGACCGAAAAGCGCCGCCGCGAAGCGGAAGAGGAAGGGGCACGCCCCGAAGAGAGCGGCGCCGTTTGTCCCCATTGCGGACGGACGACGCACGAAAAGGCAGACTTTTGTCCTTATTGCGGAAAGAGCATGACCGGCGGTGCTTCTCCTGCCGGCGCGGGCATGCCCGGCGTCGGAGGCGGCATGCCGATGTACGGATTTGTGCCTTACGATCCCTGCGGGGGCGTGCCGAAAAATACCGTTATAGAAAACGATGTCACGGCGTCGGAGGCGGCGGCTTTCGTCGGTCCGCGATCCCCGAGATATGTAAAAAGGTTTGCCGAAAACCGAAAGGTGTCGTGGAATTGGGCGGCTTTTCTCTGCCC
>CAKRVQ010000128.1 GCA_934408795.1 uncultured Eubacteriales bacterium | reverse complement strand
CTCAATGGTAGATCACACATTGCTTGCACAGACTGCGACCGTAGGAGATATCGAAGCCGTCTGCGATGACGGAATCAGATACATGACCGCATCTGTCTGTATTCCTCCTTCCTTTGTGAAGCACGCCTCAGACTACGTTGCGGGCAGACTCAAGATCTGTACCGTGATCGGTTTTCCGAACGGATACTCGACCACCGCATCAAAATGCTTTGAAGCGGCAGACGCGGTAAAGTGCGGTGCGGATGAAATAGACATGGTAATAAACATGGGGTATGTCAAAGAAGGCAAATACAAGGAGACGGAAGACGAGATCCGTGAGGTAAAGAAGGCGTGCAACGGCAGGTTATTGAAGGTCATCATTGAAACCTGTCTGCTCACGACGGAAGAAAAGATCGCAATGTGCAAAGTCGTGTCCGATTCCGGTGCGGATTATATCAAGACCTCAACCGGGTTTTCGACAGGCGGCGCCACGGTTGCCGACATAGAACTTTTCAAAAAGCACTGCGCTCCTCACTTAAGGATCAAGGCTGCAGGCGGTATATCCTCGATAGAGGATGCCGAAAAAATGATAGCCGCAGGCGCGGATCGCTTGGGAACGAGCAGGATAGTAAAGATAGTAAAAGCGGAAAACCTTTTATAAACATAAGAAAGGAAGATGCAGAATATGTCACAGCTTTATCCGACCCCGCACAACTCAGCCTCCAAAGAGGACATCGCGAAGACCGTCCTTATGCCCGGTGACCCGTTAAGAGCAAAGTATATTGCCGAAAATTTTCTGACCGATGCGGTACTCGTTAACAATGTCAGAGGTATACAGGGCTACACGGGAAAATACGACGGCGCCAAAGTAACCGTCATGGCAAGCGGTATGGGAATACCGTCTATAGGTATATACTCATATGAGCTTTTTAACTTCTATGATGTTGATAACATAATGCGGATCGGCTCGGCGGGTGCGATCTCACCGAAGATAAAGATACGCGATATAGTAATGGGTATCGGTGCCTGCACAAACTCGAATTTTGCATCTCAATATCACCTGCCCGGCACTTTCGCACCTGTATGCAGCTATAAAATGCTTCGCCTGTGCACCGCGATCGCAGACGAGATGAAGGTCAGATACCATGTGGGCAATCTGTTGTCATCCGACACATTCTACAACGACGAAGAGAATCTGCCCGACGGACTCAAAAGCACTGCATCATGGCAAAAAATGGGCGTTACGGCAATTGAAATGGAAGCAGCGGGTCTTTATATGAATGCCGCCCGTGCGGGCAAAAACGCTCTCGCAATATGTACGATATCGGATCACATACTTACAGGTGAACAAACGACCGCAGAAGAGCGCCAGAACTCATTCACCGAAATGATGGAATTGGCACTGAAGACCGCGGCCGCCCTTGATAAGGAGAATTGACGGATATGAAACGGGTATTTCTTATTGTTCTTGATTCATGCGGAGCGGGAGAGCTGCCCGATGCCGATCGTTTCGGCGACAGAGGTGCCGACACCTTAAGAAGGATATCCCATTCCGATAAGTTCAAAGATGATAATATGCTCAAAATGGGTCTCGGCAATATAGACGGTCTCGATTATCTCGGAAAGGTCGAACACCCGCTGGCGGCATACGGGAAGCTCGCGGAGCGTTCGGCGGGAAAAGATACCACTATAGGTCACTGGGAAATAGCGGGGATAGTGTCCCCTTCTCCGCTGCCGACCTACCCTGACGGCTTTCCGGATAGTATAATAAGAGCGTTTTCCGATCTTACGGGCCGCGGCGTGCTCTGTAATAAGCCCTATTCGGGCACCGAAGTTATCAAGGACTACGGCGAAGAGCATATCCGAACGGGCAAACTGATCATTTACACCTCGGCGGACAGTGTATTCCAGATCGCCGCGCACGAGGACATCGTCCCCGTCGAGGAACTTTATAAATACTGCCGCATGGCACGCCGTATTCTGTGCGGTGAAAATGCTGTAGGCAGGGTCATCGCCAGACCGTTTACGGGAAGCTATCCCTTTACCCGCACCGCAAACAGGCACGATTTTTCACTTGAACCGCCTCACGGTACCCTGCTCGATAACATATCGGCAGCAGGCAAAACGGTTTATGCAGTGGGAAAGATATATGATATATTCGCGGGTAAAGGCATAACGGAGCATGTATTCACACACTCCAACGCCGAAGGGATCCAACGGACGATCGAAGCGCTCGATAAGGACTTTGAAGGACTTTGCTTTGTCAACCTCGTCGACTTTGATATGCTATACGGCCACAGGCAGGATGTTGACGGCTATGCGAACGCTTTTGCGGAATTTGATGCAAAATTGCCCGATATCACCGACAGGATGAGGGACGACGATATTCTTATCGTCACTGCCGATCACGGCTGCGATCCGGGCGACGACAGTACCGATCACACCAGAGAATATATTCCGCTGATAGTATACGGCAAAAATGTCACCCCCTGCAACCTCGGCATCCGCAGCTGCTTTGCGGACATTGCCGCAACGGTTGCCGAATATCTCGGCGCAGCTGCCCCCGCCGCGGGTAAAAGCTTTCTGGAGGACATCATATGACCGATAAAGCACTGTGTGAGCTTGCAATAAAGGCAATGGAAAATGCATATGTTCCCTACTCGGGGTACAAAGTCGGCGCTGCGCTGCTCTGCTCGGACGGTACCGTCTTCACAGGCTGCAACATCGAAAACGCCTCCTTTTCGCCTACAATATGTGCAGAGCGTGTAGCCTTCGCAAAAGCGGTAAGTGAAAACAAGCGGATATTTGACGCAATCGCGGTCTGCGGCGGGAAGGACGGTCATCTGACCGCTGACATTTTTCCTCCCTGCGGAGTCTGCCGTCAGGTTATGAGAGAATTCTGCCGTGACGACTTCCGCGTACTTCTTATATGTTCCGACGGCTTCAAGGAGTACCGACTCGATGAACTGCTGCCCGTAAGCTTTTCTCCGTCGCGCCTGTCATAGCCTCCAAAAATACGGACAAATGTCGGTAATCAATGCTTTTTTGCCGCCGCAGCGGGCACTTTTAATACTTAATATTTAAAAATATAGTTATTTTAACCTATTTATTGCCAAAAAACAGTTGAAATATTGATGGAAATGTGATATTTTACATATAGGTGATCAATCGGTCATCAATTTAAGGAGGATGCGTATACATGAAAAAGATTCTCGCAATCATTATGTCACTCGCAATGCTCATCGGCGTTTGTTCTCTTGCAGGATGTAAGAATACAGACCCCAACACACCGTCGGGCGGCGATAAGGCAAACTACAAAGTTGCCATGATTACCGACTACGGCGACATTACCGACCAGTCGTTCAACCAGACCACATATGAAGCCTGCAAGGCATTCTGCGACGAGTACAAACTTGAATTCAACTATTTCAAGCCGTCAGGCGACAGCACCGCTGAGCGTGTTGCGATGGTTGAAAAAGCAGTCGACGAAGGCTACAATGTTATCGTTATGCCGGGTTATGCTTTCGGCGGCACCATTGTTGAAGCTGCCCCGAAGTATAAAGATGTCAAGTTTATCGCTCTCGATGTTGCGAAGGGCGACCTTCTTGAAGCAGGCGTGACCGCCAAGGGCGAAAAGTATGACTACGAACCCGATAACTGGGATCTTGAGAAGTATGCAGATCTCTCTAATGTTTACTGCGCAATATATCAGGAAGAGCTTTGCGGCTACATGGCAGGCTATGCCGCCGTTAAGCTCGGTTATACCAAGCTCGGCTTCCTCGGCGGAATGCAGGTTCCCGCAGTTGTCCGCTACGGATACGGCTTTGTTCAGGGCGTCGATGCAGCTTCCAAGGAGCTGAACATAAAGACCACAATGAAGTTTGCTTACGGCAACCAGTTCTACGGCGATGCGGACATCACCGCAGCTATGGAAACCTGGTACAAGGGCGGCGTTGAAGTTGTATTTGCTTGCGGCGGCGGTATCTACACCTCTGCGGTTGATGCGGCTAAGAAGTTCGAAGGCTCCAAGGTCATCGGCGTTGACGTTGATCAGCAGGGCATAATCGCTCAGTATGCAGCCGGTAAGGACAACGATCCCGAGCCTTACAAGTCTCTGACCGTAACTTCCGCTATGAAGGGTCTCTACCCCACCACATATGACACCCTTAAGGATGTTATAATCAACGGTAACTGGAGCAACTATGTCGGCAAGATCCAGACACTGGGTCTCGTTTCCGCTGACGATCCGACCGTCAACTATGTACAGATCCCCGACAAGACCACACAGTTTGTCGACGGTAAGTTCACTCTTGACGATTACAAGGATCTCGTTAAGAAGCTCTACGACAAGACCATAGTCGTTTCTAACAACACAAAGACCGAACCCACTGTTGAAAATGTAACAGTAGAGTATCTCGGAAATCTTAAGTAATTACC
>CAKRVQ010000127.1 GCA_934408795.1 uncultured Eubacteriales bacterium | reverse complement strand
GTCAAGAAGGTTGACAAAGCAATCGACACCCTCGGAAATAAGGCCGTTTACTCTGGTATCGATCGTTGTTATATCGCTGACCGCTCTGTCGATAACGGTCATTCCCTTGTATTTTTCGGCAGCCTTTTTAAGGCTTGAGACCTGAGCGGGAGAACTCGACTCCTCGGTCGAATATAAAACGCCGATCTTTATGTCTTCTTTACCCATGACCGCCGTGACGACCTCAAGCTGCTTATCAAAATTCGGAATGTCCGACGATCCGGTAAGATTTTCGTAATTTGCCATGGTGGTGGGGTCTGTAACGGCGCAGAAGACGACCGGAATGCCGCCGTCCGCCGCATCCGCCGCCGCTATCGCCGAGGGGGTCGCGATCCCTATTATCACGGATGCTTTTTTGTTGACGAGTGTGTTTGCCTGGGACTGTGAAACACTCGGGTCAAAGTTACTGTTGAGATATTCTACATTATATTCCGAAACATCTATTCCGTTTTCGGCAAGGCCCGCCATAATGCCGTCGTAGCAGTTGTTAAGTGAAGCGTGCGAACCGAATTGGATTATACCTATGGTTCCCTTCTTTGAATCATTGCATGCCGAAAGCGATACCATACCTAAAATGATCAAAGCCGATGCGAGTATTATTGATATTATTTTTTTCATAACGGTTACCTCTGTTCTTTATATTATTCAGTTGTTTGTTTCTTTTGTGTTGAGGCTGCGGCTTCGCCATCGTTCCTTCAGTATTATCATAGAATAACTCCCTTTCCCGCTACCGTCAGTCCCGCCTTGTCTGCCGTGCTTTTTCAGGCGCAACGGTACAGAAAAAATAAAAAAAGCCCAAGCATTCCCGTAAGAACGCTTGGGACGAATAAACATTATCCGCGGTACCACCCAAATTGATACTTTCAGTATCCTCTTTCGCGCCTACATCCGATATTCTCGGCAATAGACTCCGTATTGATCACGGGTTCGGTTCCCGTCGACCGCTACTTGCCGTAAACTCCCCTGCCGTTATCGCCGCTGTGACGATTTCTTAAAACGGCTGCCTGCTTACGCTTTCGTGTCGCCCTCATAAGTCCATTCCCCCGAAGCTCCGCTGCCGCGCTCCCAGCCACCGCGACTCTCTTTGAGTTTCACTGCGAGGTACTATTCTTAATCATCGGTTTGTTGTAATGATAATATCACCGCAAGGGTTGATTGTCAATAGCTTTTTATAAAAAATTCCCTTTTTCGGTGCTCCGACCGAACAAAGCTACGACCTTGCGGATCTTTGATTCGATGCTGATCCCTGATTCGGTGCATGTCTTTAATTCGGAACTGCATAGAAATCTATAAATTCAACGCATCGCTGCGCGAAAGGTCCACCCTTCCGTCCGCAGTAAAGAAGACTCCCTCATTTTCAAGCAGCGAACGCTGGGCGCCCTCTCCTCCGAAAGCAAAGCCCGGAGCAAGAGAACCGTCCCTCATTACCACTCTGTGGCAGGGGATAACACCCGGTTCGGGATTGCAGTGAAGAGCGTAACCGACGATCCTTGCCCAGCGCTCATTGCCCGCAAGGACCGCCACCTGCCCGTAGGTCATGACCTTTCCCTCGGGTATGGTCTTTACGACCTCGTATATTCTCTCAAAAACCGTCATATTCAGTCAAGTCCTTTTTCCATTATATGAAGACCCCTTAAAAAAGGATCTTCTATTTTTGCCGCAGCGGAAAACGCGTGGCGCTCCAAAAAGCACCCTTCGGCGTCGGACATTCCCGTTCTTCGCATTTCGTCTGCCGCCGCGCGGCAGACCGCTTCGACTGCGGCTGCTTTCTTATCGGCGGTTTCCTCCGATGTTTCAAGTGTCAGCAATTCGGTCAGAGGGTCGGCAAGAAATGAGAGGTACGGCAGCTCGGAAAGTCCTCTTAACCGCCACTTATAGTATGGCGCAAATTTGTCGTTTATTAAGAATATCAGCATTGATATCTGATCGACAAATTCCGACAGTGAGAGCGCGGCGGCACCGAGTTCTCCTCGCTTTATACACCTCATAAAATTATACTGCCCCGCTTGCGCCGCAAGTGCTGCAGATGCAGCTGCCTTTTTGAGTCTGACATCCTCGGGACGGCATTCGGACAATTTTTCTCTCATCTCCGAAAAAGCGCCCCTGCCGTCAAAAAACACCCTGCCGTTCATAGCCTCTGCAAGTGCCGATTCCGGGATACGCATCCATTCCGCTGCCGTTTCGGGCAGTCCTCTTCTGCCGAGATAAGGCAAAAAGAATTCATCGACGGTCATCACTCCGCGCTCCGAACGCCACATTCCTCCTTTTGGGTGATTTTCACCGTATTTCCCGAATATCTCCCGATACACGCGATTGAGTTTCACGCCGTAACGGATATCATCCTCATCGGTAAGCCATATATAAAAGCCGTTTGACACATCGTGGTCGAGCGACAATTCGTCGTCCCAACCGAAGCACTCGGAGCCGTGGCCGACGAGCCCCGCGGCATAAACATTTTTGCATTCGGGATATGCCGCTTGGAGTGCCGGCACGAAGTACTCCCTATATAACTTTTCGGAGGCTTCAATTCCCTTCATATATTTCCTCCGCTCTTCTGCCGAGCTCCTCCGCAAAGGCAAAAAATCCGAAATACTCAAATGCCGATCTGCACTTTGAAGCGGTAAAGGCATAGTACCCGTCTCTTTGCGTTTCGGGATCTTCAAGGCATCTTTCCGCCGCCTTCATAACCTCTTCGACCCTTCCGTCGGTCGGATCGACGGCGGCGTACATATATGCCATATTGCAAAAAGTGACCGCCTTTTCGTTTTCGGAATCGCGGCACCTGTCAAGAACCGACAACGCTTTTTTGTACCTTTTCTCCGCTTCGGCAAAATTTCCGAGATCGACAAATGTCAATGCGGCATTGTTATACAATCCCGCCATTCGGTAATCATCGTCACGCAGGAGTTTTCCGTACACCCTTTCGACCCTCAAAAACAACTCCGCCGACCTCTCGGGGAGCGAAAAAGCCTTGAGGGTGGTCGCAGCATTCAAAAGCACGGTCGCACCCGACACCGAGTCCCCGAGGTTATGCTCTTTGATAAGGTCCATACCCTTCTCGCACGCGGCGATACCCTTTTTTCTGTCACCTGTCCTGCGAAAATAGCCCATCTGCTCACTGAGCAGAGAAAGCTCGGCGCTCCAGTCCCCGGCTTTTTTCACCCTGTCAAGCTCGGCTTCAAGAAAGCTTCCCGCTCCGTCAAGGTCGTTTTTTGAATAATAGGAATCCAGAACGGCAAGAAGCTCGGGGACATTCTGTCTTCCTTTGCTCATTTTTCGATCGCTCCTTTATCAAAGTGCACATCCACCTGAGGAAACGGTATCGATATTCCGGCATCGTCAAATGCCTTTTTCGCCGACTCCATAAGTGCCGCGTTGACCTTCCAGTAATCCTCGGTGGCAGTCCAGACTCTCAGAGTATAATCTATTGAGCTTGCAGAATACTCCTTTATCAGCACGCAGGGCGCCGGATCCTTCAGCACCGACTCATTTGCCTCGGCAAGTCCGATAAGCGTCTTTTTGACCAGTTCCGTATCATCGTTATAAGATGCAGAGTAGACTATATCCTGACGGCGGGTCGGCTCGTGAGAAAAATTCGTTACCGCGTCATTCGTAAGACTTCCGTTCGGAAGCGTTACCATCTTGTTGTCGGGGGTTATCAGCTTGGTGTAAAAAACGGTTATATCGTGCACCGTCCCGCTCCCCGAGGCAGTCTCAATATAGTCTCCGACGGAAAACGGCTTAAAAAACAACAGCATCAATCCGCCGACAAAGTTCCCGAGTGCGCCCTGGAGGGCAAGACCTATGGCAACGCCCGCGGATGCCAGCACCGTGATAAAGGATGTCATGGGTATTCCAAGCACAACGGCGGCGGTCGCTATGACCACGACCTTGAGCGAGATCGAAACGAAACTGTCAAGGAATGTTTTAAGGGTCTTATCGAGTCTTTCGTAGCCCTTGCCCTTTCGCATCAGCTTTTGCAGCATACCCGTCAGCTTGAGACCGACAATAAGTATTACCGCCGCGGCGATAAGCTTCCACCCGGCAGAAACCGAAAAATCATAAAGCTTGTCCAATAACTTTTCCATACACTAAGTCTCCTTACGCTCTGTCTCATTGTTCACGGTCGGGCAGCTCGGACGCCGAAACACGATTGAACCCTTTCCGCCGCACGGCTGCCTTCCTGCCGCCGTGCCCTGTCTTTGGTTTTATGTTATTACAAACGAGTCGGTTTGTCAATCGGTTTTAAGCGTCGGGAGCGGTATCACAGCGGGTCGAATGTGAGTAACAAAACGATGTCTCGGAAACTCGGATCGGTGAGCGACGGGAGCGGAGCGGATCACGCCGCCTCGCGGCAGCGCCGCGCGACCCCAAACGGGGTCGCGC
>CAKRVQ010000126.1 GCA_934408795.1 uncultured Eubacteriales bacterium | reverse complement strand
AGGTATATAGGTATTCCTCACTCAAATTCAAGGGCAGAATGCCCTACCGCGTTGGTAATTGCTTTGAGCCGAAGGCGATCTATGAGCTGCATTCCGAAAATTTCGACCTTATGCATGTTCATTGCCCGTTCGCTTCGGCACTGCTTGCAAAGCAGATAAACATCAGAGCAGGAAAAAAAAGAATGCCGACGGTTTTTACATATCACACGAAGTTTGATATAGAAATAAACAAGTATGTAAAGTTTGAACAGTTTGAGAAGATCTGCAATAAATTTATAATGAATAATATCAAGATTGCCGACGAGGTGTGGGCGGTCACCGACGGCGCGGGCAAATGGCTGCAAAAGGCGGGATATAAGGGCGATTATGTTGTTATGCCCAACGGAACCGATTTCCGCAAGGGAGTTGCCGAGGTGTCGGAGGTAAAAAGGATAAAAGACTTTTGGAAGATCGGCGACGAAAAGGTAATGTTGTTTGTCGGCAGAATGATGTGGCATAAAAACGCCAAATTAATCATCGACAATGTGAAAAAGCTTTCCGTTACCGACCTTAAGTTCAAAATGGTCTTTGTCGGGGACGGCGTCGACAGGGTGGCAATAGAGGAATATACGAGGCAGGCGGGAGTTTCCGATCGCTGCGTGTTTACCGGAGCGGTTTATGACCGCGAAGCTTTAAGGACATATTACAGTATGGCCGATATATTCTTCTTCCCCTCCACCTTTGATACATCGGGACTTGTGGTCAAAGAGGCGGCGGCGTGTAAATGTCCCTCTCTGCTGATAAAGGACAGCTGCGCCGCAGAGGGTAATCGTGACGGCTTCTCCTGTGTGATCTCCGAGGAAAACGCGGATGACTGTGCCGAAAAACTGTATAAGGTTTTGAAAGATGATGACCTTCTTGAAGTGCTCGGGGAGAACGCTTACGAGCATGTATACCTGTCGTGGGAGGATGCGGTTTCTTTCGCGCGGAGAAGATACGAAAAGGTCATTGAAGAATTCAACTCGGCGCACCCGATCCGCCGCTGATATCTGCGGGGCTTCCGTGAATTACCGTAAAGCGGAAAACGGAGGCTGCGGCAAGCCGCGCGCGACCCCTTTGGGGTCGCGTAAAAAAACGGACTGCGACCTTTCTTGTCGCCGAACACCTTTGTTGCGGCAATGCTTTTCGCTGTACCCGTATTGCTTTCAGCCCGTTTTTGCGCGCCTGCGGCGCGCCGCGGCTTGCCGCAGCCTCCGTTGCCGCTTTTTCACTTGCCTTTGAAGAATAAAATGTGTTGCGCACCGCCTTTAAAAGAAGGGCGGTGCTTGTCTTGTTACTCTATAATTTTGTCACTCTATTATATTGTTGAAGCACGCGCGGAACGGCTTGTCGGGCGTAGGCCTTAAAAGCGTGCAGGCGCGCACAATGCTGCCTTTTCCGTATTTTCCCCTTATGTCGTCCATGCTCTTCTCGATCGCTTCGCTTTTTAATTCCCTTTCGTTGTCGTCGAAAAGACTCAACTGGCATCGGCATTTTTCGTCCTTCAGATTTATGGCTCTTATGCCGACCGAGCGGAGCGGCTTGCTGAAACGGTAAGAACTTTTGAAAAGCCCGATCCCCTTGTCGGCAAGCACCGAGGCAAGCTGGGTGGGAGGGGAGAGAGTCGCCTGAAGCTCCTGTACCTCAAGGTCGGCGGTACGCATGTGTATGGAAATACCGCCCGCCGAGAGCTTTTCGGCGCGGAGAAGAGTCGCCACATCTTCGCTGAGCCCGAGCATAACATTAAATACATCATCGACATTGTGAAGATCCCTTGTGCAGGTGATCGATCTGCCTATGCTTTTGGGTGCCGACTTCTGATTTTCAAAGGCGACTGCGGACGGATCGTCCCCGTTGGCGTAACGCCATAATTGCTCGCCCGATTTACCGAGCCGCATTTTTAATATGTCGGGCGATGCCGAAGCAAGATCACCGAGGGTGTAAATGCCGAGATCCGAAAGACGCTTTTCGGTCGCGGGTCCGACCCCTATTATTGTGTTGACCGGCATCGGCCACAGTATGCTCCTGAAATGGTCGCGGTCTATAACGGTCACTGCGTCAGGCTTTTTCATATCGGAACCTATCTTCGCAAACACCTTGCAGAAGCTGACGCCTACCGAGATCGTCAGACCTGTTTCGGTGCGGACGCGGTTTCTTATATCGTCGGCAATGCTTACATCTTTTCCGAATAGCGAACGACTCCCGCTTACATCTATCCAACATTCGTCCATTCCGAACGGTTCTATCATATCGGTGTAATCCGAATATATGTGCCGCACCGTACCCGAGAAATACATATACCTTTCAAAATCGGGAGGAACTACCGTAAGTGAGGAACACTTCTGCCTTGCCTGCCAGATCGTGTCGCCCGTGCTCACTTTGTACTTTTTTGCAAGCTCGTTTTTTGCGAGAATGATTCCGTGACGGTCGGCTTCGCTTCCGCCTACGGCGACAGGTTTGCAGCGCAGTGACGGATCGTCACGACAGGCAACCGATGCGAAAAAGTTATTAAGGTCACAGTGTAAAATTGAACGGTCCGTTTGTCTCACCTGCCGAAATAGCGGTTTAAAAGCTGATTTTGAATATCGAACATCTGTTCTTCCGTAAACAGTATACAGCCTTTCACTCAAAAAGTAAAGAACAAATGTTTGCCATTTTTAAACCCCGTGTAAAAGAATAAGTATTCCGCTTGACAAATCCGTACTCTGTGGTATTATATATACTGCAAAGAGAATTGTATCTAGCAATATATACTGCAGAGAGGACCGTACCTCAAAAGAGAAAAAAGGGAGCAGCTATTTGTAAATGCTACCGAAAATTTAATATGTCCTTATCAAGAGCGGCGGAGGGAACGGCCCTGTGAAGCCCGGCAACCTGTTTTTACAAGGTGCCAAATCCGACGGTGATATCCGAAAGATGAGGTGAGATATAACTCGTCTTGCTTTGAAGGACGGGTTATTTTTTCGCAGAAAAAACGGAGGAAAGCAAATGTCAAAATATCTTTTCACATCGGAATCGGTAACTGAAGGTCATCCCGATAAGGTGTGTGACCGCATTTCGGATTCGGTGCTTGACGCAATACTGGAGAAGGATCCGTGTGCCCGCGTGGCGTGCGAGACCTTTTGCACTACCGGAGTGGTGACCGTGATGGGCGAAATATCAACGAATTGCTATGTTGATATTCCTAAGATCGTGCGGCGCGCCGTCTGCGATATCGGATATGACGATCCTAAGGCGGGCTTTAACGGAAATACATGCGCCGTACTCACCGCAATAGACGAACAGTCGCCCGATATAGCCCTCGGTGTCGATAAGTCGCTTGAACTTAAAGAGGGAGAGGACGACGCCTATAACCTTAACGGCGCGGGGGATCAGGGAATGATGTTCGGTTACGCCTGCAACGAGACCCCCGAACTTATGCCGATGCCGATATCCCTTGCGCATAAACTTTCAAAACGCCTTACCGAGGTCAGAAAAAACGGCATACTGCCGTTTTTGAAGCCGGACGGTAAATCTCAGGTCACCGTTGAATATGACGACGGCAAACCGGTCAGGGTGGACGCGGTCGTAGTGTCGAGTCAGCATGATGCCGAAGTGCCGCTTGATAAACTTCGCGAAGGCATACTTGAAAAAGTGATCAAGGCAGTCATACCCGAAAAAATGCTGGATGAGAATACAAAGGTGTATATAAATCCCACAGGCCGCTTTGTGGTCGGCGGACCTCAGGGCGATACCGGTCTGACAGGAAGAAAGATCATTGTCGACACTTACGGCGGCTACGCCAAGCACGGCGGCGGCGCCTTCAGCGGCAAAGACCCGACTAAGGTCGATCGTTCGGCTGCTTATGCCGCAAGATATGTTGCAAAGAATATAGTTGCGGCGGGACTTGCGGAACGATGCGAAATAGAACTTGCATATGCGATCGGCGTTGCAAGACCCGTGAGCGTGACCGTTGAGACATACGGCACCGGAAAATACAGTAACGAAGAGCTTACCGATGCCGTCAATAAGGTGTTTGATCTTCGCCCGGCGGCTATAATCGAGTCGCTCGGACTTCGCCGCCCCATATATGCGCCTCTTTCGGCTTACGGACATATGGGAAGGGAAGACCTCGGCGTTTCGTGGGAAAAGACGGACCGTGTCGATGCTCTTAAAGCCGCACTTGCAAAATAAATTCGCGACAGGCGGCGCACAAGGTGCGCCGCCTGTTCTTGTGCTCGGCCGCTACTGTACCCGCGTGTACAGATAATCGCCCGGGGCGCCCACCGCCGCGCACGAATGCGCGCGCCGACGGGCGCCCCCACAGTGTATATGCTATACATATAATAATAAAGTAACGATCGAGCCGCGCCCACGCACCCATCAGGCGCTCCTGCACGACCTCGGAGGGCTGGCCGGCGAGCGGCGC
>CAKRVQ010000125.1 GCA_934408795.1 uncultured Eubacteriales bacterium | reverse complement strand
TGCCCTCCTTAACCGCCTGCAACCCACCGCTCCTCTCGCGGCGCACCCTGCGCGCCGCCCCCCGCCTTCATCATCTTCCCAATCCCTGCTGCCCGCAACTCTCCCTCCCGCTGCGGCGCACCCTGCGCGCCGCCCGTCTCCCGTATTTATATAAGAACATCATCAACCCTCAACTCGCCATACTCGCGCCCGCTGATCTCCCGGCTCCTTCCCCGCCTCTTCCTGCCTAGCCCCGTGTCGAATTTTGTCGAACACCGTCGGCAGCACCCCTCTCTTTACACCGTCGACCGCACGGAGTCTCGTGCAGCTCCGCATTATCGCGATATTTTAAATGGATTTTACAAACGCAGGATTTTATATTTTACACAAAGGCGATATATTAAGGGTGTCCAAGGGAAAAATAAAGGAATGAACGAAAGGAAGAAAGAAAACACTATGAAAAAGAGTATTGTTAAGAATTCGGTAAAAGTAATTGCTTTGGCGGTCGCCGCCGTGACCGTCACCGCCCTGTCGGGATGCGGTTCAAAAGCCGCCTCGGGTGTTGTGTCAACCAACGGCTCGACCTCTATGGAAAAGGTCATCGGCGCACTCGGCGAGTCGTTTATGAGCAAGAATGACGGAATAAAATTCACATATGACCCCACCGGCTCCGGATCGGGAATCAGCGCCGTGGCAGAGGGCAGATGCGACATCGGACTGTCGAGCAGAGCGCTTAAGGAAGAAGAAAAGAACAACGGATTGAAAGAGACCGTCCTCGCCTACGACGGAATAGCGATAATCGTCAATCCCGAAAACACGACAGAAGACCTTGATACCGAAACGATCGCTAAGATCTACAAAGGCGAGATCACCAACTGGAAGGATGTCGGCGGTGCTGATGCCCGGATCGTTCTCATAGGAAGAGAGGCAGGCAGCGGCACAAGAGACGGATTTGAATCGATAGTCGGCGTCGAGGGTGCATGCAAGTACCGTCAGGAGCTCTCCTCCACCGGCGATGTGATAACCACTGTTTCAAAGAACCCCAATGCTATCGGATATGCATCATTGGCATCGGTAAAGGACAGCGTCAAAGCCCTCAAGGTCGGCGGCATCACCCCCACCGAGGACACCGTTAAAAACGGCAGCTATGTTATCCAGAGACCCTTCATCCTTGTTACAAAAGAAGGAACCGCTCTCTCCGAGGCCGCTCAGAAATTCTTCGACTACGCAACCTCCTCGGAGGCAGCTCCGATCATCCTTAAGGCAGGCGCCGTTGCAGCCAACTGACGGCTGCCGCCCGAAACTTTACAAATCAGGAACCATATAGTACCCGCGTCGGGGATCGGTCAACACTGTTCCGATCTCCGGCGCAAGCTTGAATAAGAACCCAAAAGAAAAAAGGTGACGGTAAAATGAAAAAGAAAGCCGAATTCGGAACCGATGAAAAATCCGCCGCCGCGGGAAAACGAAAAAGACTGTTTGAAGGAACGGTCCACGGTATATTTCTGCTGCTCGGACTCGTAACGGTCGCCTGCGTGCTTGCAATATCGATCTACCTTATAGCAGCAGGCATACCCGCCATAAAAAAGATCGGCCTTGTAAACTTTTTGTTCGGCAAAGAATGGAATTCGACAGCCGCCGAACCGTCATTCGGAATATTGCCATTCATACTGACAAGCGTGTACGGCACCGCGGGAGCAGTCGTAATAGGGGTGCCGATCGGATTTTTTACCGCCGTTTACCTCGCAAAAGCGGCGCCTAAGGGTGTAAAGAGGATCACCGAGGAAGCCGTGAGCCTCCTTGCGGGCATCCCTTCTGTTGTTTACGGTCTTGTGGGTATGCTCGTGCTGGTTCCGGGGATCCGTAAGATATTCAATGTCCCCGACGGCGCAAGTCTTCTTGCAGCGATAATTGTTCTGGCAATAATGATATTGCCTTCAATAATCAAGGTGTCCGTAACCGCCCTTGAGGCAGTTCCTCCGGAATATGAAAGCGCTTCCCTCGCACTCGGAGCCACAAAAACAGAGACCTGGTTCAGAGTATCCGTGCCCGCTGCAAAAAGCGGTATTGCCGCTGCTGTTGTGCTCGGCGTCGGCAGGGCGATCGGAGAGGCAATGGCAGTTATGATGGTTGCGGGAAATGTTGCAAATATGCCCTCTCTTTTCGGAAGCGTCCGCTTTCTCACGACCGCCGTTGCAAGTGAGATGTCATACTCATCGGGTCTGCAAAGACAGGCTCTCTTCTCCATAGCACTTGTACTTTTCCTGTTTATAATGCTTATAAATGCTACGCTCAACTTCTTTTTGAAGGGAGAGAAAAATAAGAAATGACATCGGATAAAAAAGGAATTTCTCTGTCAAGAAGATTTAAGGGCGGCATCCTTAACATAGCCATGCGCGCATCTGCCCTCCTCACGGCTGCGCTTGTGGTATTTATGACCGTTTATGTGTTCATAAAAGGCATACCGAACATCTCACTCAAACTGCTGACCACCTCCCCGAGCTACCTTTCGGACGATATCGGAATACTGCCCGACATTGTCAATACGCTTTATATAGTTATCGCGACACTGCTGATAGTTCTGCCGCTCGGAGTAGGAGCCGCGGTCTACCTCACCGAATACGCGTCAAACAAAAAGGTCACCGCAGTGATCGAATATGCCGCAGAAACACTTTCGGGCATTCCGTCTATAATATACGGTCTCGTCGGTATGCTGATATTCTGCCAGTTTATGGGATTCAAGACCTCCCTGCTCGCCGGAGCACTGACCCTCGTGATAATGAATCTTCCAACGGTAATGCGAACGACTCAGGAAAGTCTTAAGACTGTCCCTCAGTCATACCGCGAAGGCGCTTTCGGACTCGGCGCCGGGAAGTGGCATACCATAAGGACGGTGGTCCTGCCCGGCTGCGTGGACGGTGTCGTTACGGGCTGCATTCTCTCGGTGGGACGAATTCTCGGAGAATCCGCAGCCCTCTTGTTCACGGCGGGATTCGCGCATGTGCTGAACGGACCCGTTGAGGGGCTGACAAGCTCAGGTGCCACCCTCACCGTCGCACTCTATTTTTACGCAAAGGAACAGGGCGAATTCGGTATCGCATTTGCGATAGCCGCAATACTTATGGTGCTTACGCTGATAATAAATCTGTCGGCTTCCCTGGTCGGCAAATACTTCAAAAGGAAAAGAGAACTATGAGCAGTATAATTACCGTGCGCGATATGTCGCTCTGGTACGGAGAGCATCAGGCTCTGAAGGATATAAACATCGACATAGAAGAAAAAAGCATAACGGCGCTGATAGGCCCTTCCGGCTGCGGAAAGTCAACATTCTTAAAGACGCTTAACCGTATGAATGACCTTATCCCGGGAGTGAAGATCACCGGAGATGTAAGATATAAGGGCCAAAACATATTCGATTCCTCGGTGGATGTTAATATGCTCAGAAAAGAGATCGGTATGGTCTTTCAAAAACCGAACCCCTTCCCGATGAGCATATACGATAATGTGGCATACGGACCGCGCACTCACGGAATAAAAAGAAAGAGCGAACTTGACAACATCGTCGAACGCTCTCTGAAGGACGCAGCGATCTGGGACGAAGTGAACGACAGACTGAAAAAGAATGCTCTCGGGCTCTCCGGCGGACAACAACAAAGATTGTGTATTGCAAGAGCCCTTGCAGTCGAACCGCAGGTGCTCTTAATGGACGAACCCACAAGTGCGCTCGACCCGATATCAACATCAAAGATCGAAGATCTTGCCGCGGAACTTAAAGAAAAATACACCATAGTGATCGTCACACACAATATGCAGCAGGCGGTCAGAATATCGGATAAAACCGCGTTTTTCCTGCTCGGTGAGCTGGTCGAATACGGTGATACCGAGAAGATATTCTCTTACCCGACTGACAAACGCACCGAAGACTATATTACAGGGAGGTTCGGTTGATGAGAAACAGATTTGACAGACAGCTTGACGAGCTGAATCGGGAACTCGTCGAAATGGGCGCACTTTGCGAAGAAGTCATCGCACTTGCATCCAAAGCCCTTGAAAGCACCGACCGCGGACTTGCCGAAAAGGTTGAGCCGGTCGACTCCGAAATAGACCGTAAGGAAAAGACAATAGAGTCACTGTGCCTGCGCCTTTTACTGCAGCAACAACCGGTGGCAACCGATCTGCGACTGATATCGGCGGCGCTTAAAATGATAACCGATATGGAGAGGATAGGCGATCAGGCTGAGGATATCGCAGAAATAATCAGATATTCCGAAGGCGTGCATATCGAAAACGATCGACTTATACGCGATATGGCGCAGGCAACCATCGGAATGGTCACCGACAGCGTCGATGCCTTTGTAAAGAGAGATATAGCACTGGCTCAAAAGGTCATAAAGGAGGATGACACCGTCGACGGGTACTTTGAAGATGTAAAAAAGGAACTCGTGGCAAAGATCGC
>CAKRVQ010000124.1 GCA_934408795.1 uncultured Eubacteriales bacterium | reverse complement strand
GCGTAAAGTCGGTGTATCTTGACTGAAAGGAAACATACGAAGCGGCTTTTATAATGAAATTAACATTGAAGAACGAAGCGAGAGTGTCAAGCAAAAGGATAGTCAGCGAAGCGGCAAAGCTGCCGACTGCGGCGACTATCTGACTCTCGGTAAGTGAAGATATAAACATACCGAGTGCGATCAGAGATGCACCGAGCAGCGCAGTTCCCACGAGATTGCCGAGAAATACGAGCCAGTCTGTGGTGGCGACGGCACTGAAGATTATCTGAAAAATAAGTGTCGGCGAAAAAGCCAGCATAAATATCGAAAACGCCGCAAGGAATTTGCCCAACGCTATTCCCCACAGACTCACCGGTGCGGTAAGCAGCGCCTGATCGGTCTTCTGATGCTTTTCTTCACTCAAAAGTCTCATCGTGAGAATGGGTATAAGGAAAAGCGTTATTGTAAACATGCTTGAGAATACCGCCGTTATATCTGCGTAACCGGCAGAATACATATTCAGGAAAAACAACGCCTCAAAAAAGACAAAAACGGTAAGACATACATAGCCTATCGGCGAAATAAAGTATGACTTGAATTCTCTTTTATAAACCGCACTCATTTATCGTCATTCTCCTCTCCGTTTTCATCATTCGCGGCAATGTCCGACGCGCGAGCCGCACCGTCGTTGCCGTTTTCGCTTTCTCGCGCAGACAGGCGAGAAATGCCGCCCGAAAGCTCATTGTCGGACAATTCCGTCAGGCGGAGGAATATCTGCTCAAGCGTCAATTCGTTATTGACGAATCCGAATATCGTGTATCCCCTGCTCGCTATTCTTGCCGAAACAGCTGATCTTATATCCTCATTTTCAAGCGGAATCACCGAATAATCGTTGGAGCCTTTTTCTTTTGAGCCGAGACAGATAACTTCTTTTACACCCTTCACGGTCGAAAGAGCCTTGGTTACTTCCTCCGGAGTGCCGCCGAGCCTGAGAGAAAGCGAATGATCGTTTGACATACCGGCGGAAAGGTTTGCAGGAGTGTCGTCGGCGACAAGGACTCCGCGATTTATAATGATGACCCGCTCGCTCACCGCCTGGATCTCGGAAAGAATATGGGAGCTTATTATTACGGTGTGCGTCTTACCGAGATGATTGATAAGGCTTCTGATTTCAATGATCTGCTTCGGGTCGAGACCGACCGTAGGCTCGTCAAGTATCAGAACATCCGGATTGCCTATCAGTGCCTGAGCTATTCCGACACGCTGACGGTATCCTTTCGACAGATTCCTTATCAGCCTGTTTTCAACATCTTTTATCTTGACAAGTCTGCATATTTCATCAATATGGGGAGCCTTCGGAAGAACGACCTTTTTCAGATCGTACATAAACGAAAGATATTCCTTCACGGTCATATCGGGGTAAAGCGGAGGCAGCTCGGGAAGATACCCTATTCTCTTTTTGACCTCGTTCGGATTTTCAAGAATGTCATAACCGTCGACACTCACAGTACCGTCGCTCGGCGAAAGGTATCCTGTAAGAATGTTCATTATAGTTGACTTGCCGGCGCCGTTAGGTCCGAGAAAGCCGACTATTTCTCCGTCCTTGATCTTAAAGCTTACATCGGACACCGCGCGGTGCGTGCCGTAGCTTTTAGAAAGGTGGGACACTTCTATCATTTTAACTCCTCCATACAGAAAATTATCAAATAAACGCTCACAAAGGAACCTCCTTGAGGCCCGTCGGTCGGTTGGTTTGTAGATTTGTAAATTATACACATTTTGAACCGCAAAAGTGTTAACAACTGATAAACATTATACAACAACCGTAAGTGTTTTTCAAGCATTGCTTTGACTTACTTGAATATTTAACGGCAATGTGATAAACTGTTCACATCATCGGGACGACGGTACCGACGGCATATGAACGCGTGACTGCGGCAGTACCGTAGACAATTCCGTATTTTTATCTGAAAACGAGGAGACATTTATGGCAAGAGTAGTACCTTTTAAGGCGTTGAGATTCACAGAAAAAGCGGGCAGACCGAGCGATCTTTGCTGCCCTCCTTATGACATTATAAGCGAAGAACAAAGAAGGGCTTACCTTGCGGAAAACGAACATAATATAATCCGACTTGAGCTGCCCCGTGACGGCGAAGATCCCTACCGCACCGCATCGGATGTTTTGAATAAATGGCTGGATGACGGCATTCTTGCAACAGATGCCGATGACTCTTTTTATATCTACGGCGAGGAATTCACGATAAACGGCGTGACGCGGTCGTTCAAAGGTATCATCGGAAGGGTCAAACTTGAAGAGTTTTCAAAAGGCGTGATCCTCCCCCACGAGAACACCCTTTCAAAGGCAAAAGACGACCGCCTGAACCTTATGAAAGCCACAAACTGTAATTTCAGCGAAATATACTCGCTTTACTTTGATGACGAGCATACCACCGCCGATATTATTGCCTCGATAACAAACGATACCGCTCCCTGCGCCGAGTTTACAGATGCGGAATGTGTCACGCACAGACTCTGGATCTGTACCGACAAAGTGATGCTAAACATGATCACCGAGCAGTTTGAGGAACGAAAGCTATATATAGCCGACGGACATCATCGTTACGAGACCGGTCTTAATTATCGCAATTACCGCCGCGCGGACGATAAGAACAACGGCAATATATGTGATGATACATCGGCATCGGTATCGGCAACTGAATGCAACTCAGCGATGCACGGATACGATTATATAATGATGATGCTCGTTAATATCAGAGATGAGGGGCTTGTCGTCCTCCCTACTCACCGCATCGTGCGCGACCTTAAAAACGTTAACTTTGATGACCTTAAGAATAAAGCATCTTCTGATTTTACCATCGATGAAATGACCGATCGAAATGAGATGAACGAACGACTCGACGCGGCGTATAATAACGGTGCGAAAGCGTTCGGATGCATAACCGACAAAGGTATTTTTCTGTTTACATTAAAGAAAAAGCCAGACGAGGTCGAAGAACTTTCAGAGACCGCCCCGTCACTCAGGCAGCTCGATGTCACTGTCCTGCATTCACTTATTCTTGAAAAGTACCTCGGTATAGATAAAGAAAACATGGCGGCACAGATCAATCTGACATATACAAGAGATATCGACGAGGGCGAGAACGCCGTCAAAAACGGTGCAAACGCCTGCTTTGTACTCAACCCGACACGAATCACCGAGATCGCCGAGGTCGCAGCCGCAGGCGAAAAAATGCCCCAAAAATCAACTTATTTTTACCCGAAGCTTATAACCGGTCTCGTAATGAATAAGCTTGACGATTAAAATAGCGAAAAAACAACACCCCGTCAACTCCGCCGCCCACCGGCGCACTCGGTAGGCGAACGCCTTTTTTCTTTCCCTGCTTGCCGTCTTGCCTGTCCCCGCAGCTCATTCCTTTTCTTAAAATCCTTTCGCCCGACCGCCGTTCGCGCCCCGGCGCGCCGACGGGCGGCGCTCCGTAATCCCGCGGACAGGCAGCACCTGTCAAAGCTTTAATGACGGACAAAAACCGCCGACACAGATGTGTCGGCGGTTTTCACATTTCACTGCTGCGCGGCATCTCGGTGACACACATTCACACAAGCCGGTAAATCCGCAAACAACTACAAAATCAACCTGTCAGCCCCGATCAAAACCCGAAAAATGTAAGCTGATTGGTCTCGGGCAGCCCGCCCAGCGCATTGTATCCGCGCAGACTCTCAATGACCGACTTCGAAACACCCGGTCTTGAACAAAGGTCGTCGACCGATATCACTTCGTCGCCCGAGTGTACAGCGTCGTACAATGCCTCTGCAGCCTTTTCGCCGGTGCCGTCCATTGCGGTGAACGGCAGACGCATCTTGCCGTCCTCCGGTAAAAACTTTCTGGAATGCGACTTGTAAAGATCGATCGGCAGCGCTTCGATACCGCGGGAAAGCATCTCATTGAAAATGTAAAGGTTTTCGAGAACGCTCGTCTCCTTTACCGACGCTTCCTTTCCCTTGTCTTTAAGCTCTGCGATCCTGCGCCTTACGGCGTCCTTGCCCGCAATTATCGTGGCAGCCTCAATATCTTCGCTTCTGCCGGTAAAGTATGCACAGTAATACTCAACGGGACGGTGGACCTTGTACCACCCGAGTCTCAGAGCCGAGATCATATATGCCGCTGCATGAGCTTTCGGGAACATATACTTGATCTTGAAGCAGGAATCAATGTACCATTCGGGAACATCGTGCTCCCTCATAGCGGCAATGTATTCATCGGTCAGCTTTTGCTTGGCTTTGCCCTTTCGAACTATCTCCATTATGTCAAAAGCCATCTTAGACGGCAGACCGTGATAAATAAGGTAGGTCATTATACTGTCACGGGTACCGATAACCTCGGATATCGTGCAGGTCCCGTTTTTTATCAGATCCTGAGCGTTCCCGAGCCACACATCGGTTCCGTGGGACAGACCCGAAA
>CAKRVQ010000123.1 GCA_934408795.1 uncultured Eubacteriales bacterium | reverse complement strand
CCCGTAACTGCGGAAAACCATATTTTTTTAATATCACCCGTGAACTCCAACTGCTTCCCGAATTCCTCTTCCCGCCTGCCTCTCTCGGTCTTGTTGAGCTTGTCGCATTTTGTGAACACAATAACCGTCGGATATCCCGCGGCGGCGAGAAACGAAAGCATATCCATATCGTCGGCGGTGGCTGCGTGCCTTGAATCTATAAGCTGAAAAACGCAGCTTATTCGTCTCCCGCTGTTGAAATAGGACTCCATAAGTCCGCTCCATCGCTGCTTTTCCGAAAAAGAAACGCGCGCAAATCCATACCCGGGCAGATCGACCAACCGCAGCTCCGGCAATTTGTAAAAATTGACCGTTACCGTCTTGCCCGGATGCGACGACACCCTTGCAAACGACTTACGGTTAAGCAGTCTGTTAATGAGAGATGATTTGCCGACATTCGACCTTCCGCTGAAGCAGACCTCGGGCACAGATACCGAGGGAAGTCCCTCGGCGGTACCGACCGCCGCCTCAAACGCAACATTGTTATAATTCATATCACACCTACTGTCTTACCGCGGCAAGCGGCTTTTCGGCGGCTGCACCGGCGCCGATGCCGAGCGGCACGGCGGTTTCCGCGTTAAACGGATCGGTAACCAATGCCGAACGGAGTATCTCTTCTGCACTGTCCACGGGAATTATACGCACATTGTTCTTTACCGTCTCGTCAAGCTCCGCAATGTCCTTGCGGTTCTCCTTCGGGATAAATACCGTTTTCACTCCCGATGTGTAGGCAGCCATGGTCTTCTCTCTCAGACCGCCTATGGCAAGACTCTTGCCGTGAAGCGAGATCTCACCGGTCATTGCTATGTCACGCCTGACAGGTATACCCGTCAGTGCAGAGACTATTCCCGTAACCATCGTCACACCTGCCGAAGGTCCGTCCTTCGGCACGGCGGCTTCCGTCGCGTGAATGTGGATGTCCGTATTCTTAAAGAACTCGGGATCGACGCCTATTCTTTCGGATATGCTGCGCACATATGTCACGGCTGCTCTCGCGGATTCCTTCATAACATCACCGAGAGAACCGGTCAATTCTATCTTGCCGTTTCCTTTGAGCACAACGGTCTCAAGCTGCATCAATGTGCCGCCTACGGCAGTCCATGCAAGTCCGTTGACAATGCCGACACTGTCCTGCTCGGGCAGCGCGTCGTCAAAATACCTTTCGGCACCGAAATATTCCCTGAGCTTCGCGGAATTCACCGTGACCGCCGCACTCTTGCCCTCGACTATCTCCGCACCCGCTTTTCTCACTGCGGATTCTATGATCCTCTTGAGCTTGCGAACTCCTGCCTCACGGGTGTATGAATCGATAAGCTTGTATATGCCCTCATCCGTAAAACGGCATTTTCTGCCGTTAAGCCCGTATTCGGATACCGCCTGCTTAATAAGATGACGCTTCGCGATGTTGAACTTTTCTTCTCTCGTGTAACTTCCCAGCTCAATTATTTCCATACGATCGAGAAGAGGAGTCGGCACGGTGTCCAAAGTATTGGCGGTCGTCACAAACAGTATCCTGCTGAGATCAAACGGCAGATCGACATAGTGATCGTAAAAAGCGACATTCTGCTCACTGTCAAGTGTTTCAAGCAGGGCAGACGCAGGATCACCCTTCCCCGTGACCGAAAGCTTGTCTATCTCATCAAGCAAAATAAGAGCATTCTGCGATCCCGCCTGCTTCACGGCGGTGATGATCCTGCCGGGCATGGAACCGATGTAGGTGCGGCGATGTCCTCTTATTTCGGCTTCGTCGCTCACACCTCCGAGCGATACCCTCGCATACTTCCTGCCGAGACATTTCGCCATACTCTTGGCGATCGATGTCTTTCCGACTCCGGGAGGGCCCACAAGGCAGATTATCTGACCTTTTATATCGGGCACAAGGGCATTTACCGCCACCAATTCAAGCACACGCTCCTTGACCTTTTTAAGCCCGTAATGCTCCTTGTCCAAAAGCGCGCGAGATCTTACAATGTCGGGCGTGACGGTCGTGTACTCCCCGAACGGCAGAGACAGGCACAGATCAAGATAACTCCTTGATACCGCCGCCTCCTGCGAACCCGCAGGCATCTTTTCAAGACGCTTTGCCTCTTCGGTGAGCTTGTCCTTTACCTCATCACAGGCACGGAGTGCGGATATCTTTTTCATATACCCGTCAAATTCCGTCTGCGGATCCTCAGCCCCGTAAAGCTCATCGCTTATCGCCTTGAGCTGCTCACGCAGATAATAGTCCCTTTGATTGGCGTCCATTTGCTCCTTTACGGCTTCGTTTATCTTGGCATCGATCCCGAGTATCTCCTTCTCGCGGGTCAGGAGCGTGGCTACATATTTAAGCCTTTTTATCGGATTGAGCTGCTCCAAAATAAACTGCTTGTCATCCGTCGGGACATTTATATTTGAGGTAATGTAATCGGCAAGATGACCGGGATCGTCCGTTTCAAGGACGGTCGCGGTAATATCGGGCGGCATTTTGGGGATGAGCGCGGCATATTCCGCAAAGTTTTCCCTCACCTTTCTTACCAGCGCCTGCCTGTAGATCTCACTTGTTCTCCCATGAACGGGAGGAAGCTCCTTTACCACCGCGCTGAGACAGATGTCTTCACTGTCCGAGATCATGGAAACACATTCGGCACGATACAGACCCTCTACGATCGCACGGACATTTCCGCCGGGAAGCTTTACGACCTGACGGACCTTCGACACCGTACCGATGTCATACAGATCTCCCCTGGAGGGATCCGTTTCTCTCATATCCTTTTGAGTGAGCAAAAACACATTGCGGTCGCCCTTCATCGCCTCTTCGACGGCTTCTATGGACTTCCGCCTGCCGATCTCAAAGTTGACCATCATCTTGGGATATACAACTATACCCCTCAATGCGATCATCGGCATTATATATTGATTTTCATTATTGATGTATGCCATTTTTTCCTCCGAAATAACGAGTTTATTGTATTATACATTAGAACGCCCCGTTTGGCAACAGGTATATGTTGAGAAAGACCGAAGCGCCCGTTCACCCGTCACATCCGTGTGTGTACCCTTCCCGACATCGATAAGCGAATGCGGTCGGAACCGCAGCCGATCGGTTAAGCAAGTGAAAATACGCCGAAAATACACCATTTTAGGCCGGTTCGGATTTATTATCGTTTGCCTAGGGTAACTAAAAAATTCATCGGCTGCCGTGAGGCAGCCGAGACCGGAGCATTAAAGCCCCATAGCTTAAGCTGACGACCTGCCGTCAACCGCGCAAGACCTATTTGATATTCTCTTCGCTCTCAGTCTCATCGGCTTCGATCGTCTTAACGCATTCCTTTTCGCTGCCGCTCTCGGCAGTGCCTTCCCTGTTTTCGGGCGCATCCTCGGAATTTGCCCAGTTATCCGCTTTTACCACGCCCTCTTTGGCGGTCTTTATAAGCGTTTTTCCGAGATCCTTGAACGCATGACCGAGCTCGGTCCCGGTATTTTTCCATGTATCTCTCAGTGACATTTATGATTCTCCTTTTGTAAACAGTTAATATCAGATATTGCCTTAGTAATATCCCCCGACGGCTGACGACCAAAGACAGATCGGGACAGACCGTCGGATATAAAGGCTCTTCCGCGGCAGAGTCCGCGGACGGCAAGCCGTGTCGATCTTTATGCCGATCATGCTTCTTACCGTATCATTTACCATTTATTATCTATTATGTCGTTGTATTATGTTATGCAGTGCACCGGGCAGGTGTCACGGCACAGTCCGCAGGAGGTGCATACCGAATAGTCGATCTTCGCAAGATTACTGTCGACCTTTATCGCCGCCGACGGGCACACCTTGGCGCATTTTCCGCAGCCTATGCAGCCGGCGGTGCATATCTTTCTTTGCTTTCCGCCGACAAGCTTGCTTGAACAGGCGACCGTATGTGCTTTCGAAAACGGCTTGAGCTTCATCAACCCCTTAGGGCAGACCGTTGTGCATTTTCCGCACGAGGTGCAAAGCTCCCTGCACACCGTCGGAAGACCGTCGACCAACGACAGAGCGTTAAAACCGCAGGCGGAAACACAGTCTCCGTATCCTAAGCACCCGTACTCGCAGGCGGAGTCTCCGCCGTGAACAAGTGCCGCCGCCGCGCAACTGTTGATGCCCTTGTAGTCAAAACGCTTTTTTGTTGCACTGTTGTTGCCTCCGCAGTTTATTACGGCAATGCGTTTTTCCTCGGCAGCAACGGCTTTTCCCGTGATCTCACCGATCTTTGCCGCCACCTCGGGACCTCCTACCGCGCACAAATTGAGAGGAGCGGTACCTGCCGCGACCGCGTCGGCATACCCCGAGCACCCGCTCGCCGTGACGGGGAGTGGTAGCCCAGCCGTGTATCCGGGGCGCCGATGGGCGGCTGGGCTACCAGTGGTGTCAGCCGCCGGGGGTCGGTATGCCGTTGACGGTCAGGGTGTAG
>CAKRVQ010000122.1 GCA_934408795.1 uncultured Eubacteriales bacterium | reverse complement strand
TTTTCAGCCTTTCGGAGCCTTCGTTTTGCTTTACCATCGGTCTCATCCTCCTGCCGTTCGGTTAGACGGAGTTATCAGGGCATCCGCCCGTGAAGCGACGCGATCCGTTGCTTTGTGTCGGAACCTATCCCGTCCGTCGAACGCATTTACTATTATACTGCCCCGAATACAAAAATTCAACAATTCATTATACAGGTTTCGAATATGCCCGTCGAAATATAAAAATTGAAGAACGCGGAAAACGGACGCCGGGAGGCGGCAGAGGCGAACTTTCGTCAGATTGAAGACCAAACCGAGCGCAGCAGCGCCGCGCGCCCTTCCGGGGAAGGGCGCAAAACGGGCAGCGGAGCGTGATGAAGGAATGAGACTTACGAAAAGACAGGAGTCTTTGAAACAATAAAAATGTATTGCCGCCCGTTTACCGCGCCTTCGGCGCGGCGCGGCGCTGCCTGCGGTCGGTTTGATCTTCAAGCGGGGGCGCTTTCACTTGCTTACGATCACTGTCGGAAATCATAAACCGTGCGGGCGGAATTCCCGCAGTCTGCGTAAAAGGCACCGATAAAGACCGTTTTTTTACCCTTTGCAGCCGATATTCGGTGATTTACAGTCGATATTTAGTGGTTTGATGTTGACTAAAAAGCATATTTGGTATAAAATACTATAATGAGTAATTTATGCAGTATACTACTAATAATGATGTGAGGTTGAAACGCCGATGGCAAAAAAAGCCGAATACACAAACGAAAGCATTGCACTTCTTAAAGGAGCCGACCGAGTCCGCAAACGCCCCGCCGTTATTTTCGGGTCGGACGGACTTGAGGGATGCGAGCATTCGGTCTTTGAAATAATATCGAATTCAATAGACGAGGCGCGCGAGGGTTACGGAAACAAGATAACGGTGACCCGCTTTTCCGACGGTTCGGTCGAGGTGCAGGATCACGGAAGAGGTGCGCCTGTCGATTTCAACGCCCGCGAAAATCGCTACAACTGGGAGCTTTTGTACTGCGAAATGTATGCCGGCGGCAAATACGATACCAATGACGGCGGCAACTATGAGTTTTCCCTGGGACTTAACGGTCTGGGACTTTGCGCTACGCAGTACTCTTCCGAGTATATGGATGTCGAGATCAAGCGCGACGGGTATATTTACAATCTGCATTTTGAGCACGGAGAAAATGTGGGAGGTCTCAAGAAGGAGCCTTACTCGGGCAAAGATACGGGAACGAGAACGCGTTGGAAGCCTGATATAAAGGTCTTTACCGAGATAGATATACCTTCGGATTATTACAAGGATATACTGCGGCGTCAGGCGGTTGTGAACGACGGTCTGCTTTTCATCTTCAAAGATCAGCAATCGGGCGGAAAGTTCGAAACCACCGAGTTTAAGTATGACAACGGTATCAAGGATTACCTTACCGAGCTTATAGGCGATAAGGGACTTGTTCCCGTGCAGTTCTGGCGTACCGAGAGGAGCGGCAGAGACCGTGAGGACAAGCCCGATTATAAGGTGAAAATCAACGCGGCGGTGACATTCTCCAACTCGGTAAATATGAAGGAGTACTACCATAATTCAAGTTGGCTTGAACACGGAGGATCGCCTGAAAAGGCTGTCAGGACGGCCTTTACCGGGCAGATAGACGCATACATCCGTCAAAGCGGAAAGTATCAGAAAAACGAAAGCAAGATATCCTTTTCGGATGTCGAGGAATCGCTTGTCATATGTATAAGCTCGTTTTCGACACAGACATCATATGAAAACCAGACCAAAAAGGCGATCACAAATAAATTCATATGCGAGGCGATGACAGACTTTTTCCGCAGCCAGCTTGAAACATACTTTATCGAAAACAAGTCTGAGGCGGACAGGATCGCCGATCAGGTGCTTATCAACAAGCGCAGCCGCGAACGGAGCGAGAGGGAAAGGCTCAACTTGAAAAAGACCCTTTCGACCGGAAACGATATGGTAAACCGCATTCAGAAGTTTGTCGATTGCCGCAGCCGCGACATTTCGGAAAGGGAACTGTTTATCGTTGAGGGTGATTCGGCTCTCGGTGCCTGTAAGCAGGCGAGATTTCCCGAGTTTCAGGCGGTCATGCCGGTCAGAGGAAAGATACTCAACTGTTTAAAAGCGGAATATGATAAGATATTCAAGAACGATATAATCACCGACCTTATAAAGATACTCGGCTGCGGTGTTGAGGTCAAGACCAAGTCCAATAAGGATCTGTCAAACTTTGACATAAAGAATCTCAGGTGGAACAAGATAATCATATGTACCGATGCCGACTATGACGGTTTTCAGATACGGACGCTGATTTTAACCATGCTTTATCGCCTGACCCCCACCCTTATAAACGAGGGAAAGGTCTTCATAGCCGAAACGCCGTTGTATGAAATAAATACAAAATCCAAGGTCTACTTTGCATACGACGAAAAAGAAAAAGCGGATATAATCTCAACTGTCGGCAATGAAAAATATACGGTTCAGCGCTCAAAGGGACTCGGTGAAAACCAGCCCGATATGATGAATCTCACGACCATGAACCCCGAAACAAGGAGACTTATAAGAGTCATGCCGGACGATGCCGAGAGAACGGCGGAAATGTTCGATCTGCTGCTCGGCGACAATTTGCAGGGAAGAAAAGACTTTATTGCGGAAAACGGATATATGTATATAGACGCCGCGGATATAAGCTGAGAAAGGAGAGAAAACGATAATGGCCGCAAAGAAGAAAAAAAGCGAAGCCGCTCAGAACAGTCTTGCCCAAAACGCCTACATTTCGGGCGCGGGGACCGTTATGGAGCAGCAGATCACGGATACACTCGAGAGCAATTATATGCCTTACGCCATGAGCGTCATACTCTCCCGTGCGATACCCGAGATCGACGGCTTCAAGCCGTCCCACCGCAAGTTGTTGTACACTATGTACCAGATGGGATTACTCGGCTCGCAGCGGATAAAGTCGGCGAATATCGTCGGCAGGACCATGCAGCTGAACCCTCACGGTGACGCGGCGATATACGATACCATGGTCCGTCTTTCGGAGGGCTATCAGGCGCTCTTGCATCCTTATGTCGATTCGAAGGGAAATTTCGGTAAGGCGTATTCAAGGGACATGGCGTATGCCGCCTCCCGTTATACCGAGGCAAAGCTTTCGGGCATTGCAAACGAACTGTTTTCGGACATAAACAAGGATACGGTAGACTTTGTCGACAACTACGACTCCACCATGAAGGAACCCACGCTTTTCCCCGTGACATTTCCTTCGGTCCTTGTCAATGCCAACACGGGTATCGCGGTCGGCATGGCAAGCTCAATATGCCCATTCAACCTTGAAGAGGTCTGTAAGACCGCGATCGCTTACATTAAAAACAACGACTGCGTTATAGAGGATACATTGATCGCGCCCGATTTCCCCGTGGGCGGCGAGTTATTGTATGACCGTGCAAAGATCAAAGAGATATATGACACGGGCAGGGGAAGCTTCAAGGTGAGGTCGGTCTACAGGTATGATAAGGAGCAGAACTGCATTGACATATCCGAGATCCCGCCCACCACGACTACCGAGGCGATAATCGAGAAGGTTATCGAGCTTGTAAAGGCGAAGAAGATAACCGAAATAAAGGATATAAGAGACGAGACCGGTCTTGACGGACTGAGGATCACCATTGATCTCAAGACCAAGACGGTCGATCCGGACAAGCTGATGGCAAAGCTTTTCAGGCACACACCGTTAATGGACTCATTCGCCTGCAATTTCAACATTCTTATTGCGGGTGCCCCGAGGGTCATGGGAGTCAGGGAGATACTGTCGGAATGGACGGCTTTCCGCGCGGAATGCGTCCGCCGCAGGACGTACTTTGATCTCACAAAAGCAAAAGACAAGTATCATATGCTTACGGGTCTTTCAAAGATACTGCTCGATATAGACAAGGCGATAAAGATCGTGCGTGAGACCGCAGAGGAAAAGGAAGTCGTGCCGAATCTTATGATCGGATTCGGCATTGACGAGGATCAGGCGGAGTATGTCGCCGAGATAAAGCTTCGTCACCTCAACAGGGAGTATATACTTAAAAGACTTGAAGATATCGAGGATCTCAAAAATGAGATAGCGCGCCTTGAGGGCATTCTTAATGACAGAAATAAGATCAATAAGATAATAATTGAGGAGCTTAATGCCGCCGCGGCAAAATACGGCAAGCCGAGAAGGACCAAGATAGTTTCATCGGAAGAGGTCGATATGAGCGAGTCGGTCGAAGAGGTCGCCGATTACCCCGTCACCGTTTTTGTCACCCGTGACGGATACTTAAAGAAGATCACACCTCTGTCGCTCAGAATGGGCGGCGAACAAAAGCTTAAAGAGGATGACGAGATCGTGATGACGGTCGAATCCTCCAACGCTGCCGAGCTTCTGTTATTTACGGATCGCCCTCAGGTCTATAAGTCGAGGCTTTCGGATTTCGATGAT
>CAKRVQ010000121.1 GCA_934408795.1 uncultured Eubacteriales bacterium | reverse complement strand
GGGTGCGTTACGTTATTTATTTAAGGGATTTCAGTCGGCTTGACCGACGCAGGACTTGGAGGATACGGTTTGGATACAGTTTTCCGTATATTTGAACTTATCGGGATCGTGGCATCGGCGGTGTCGGGATCGCTTAAGGGCATAAAGCATAGAATGGATCTCTTCGGTGTTGCCGTGCTTGCTATCATAACCGCCCTCGGCGGAGGACTTATAAGGGACATAGTGATAGGCTCGGTCCCGCCCGCCATGTTTAAGAACCCATTGTATGTTTCAGCCGCAACCGCGGTGTCCTTTATAGTTTTTGTGATTGCGTATATTACATACGGAAAGGGCGACGAAAAGTACCCTAAGGCCGAGGAATGGATGCTTTTTATAAGCGACACGATAGGTCTTGCAGCCTACACGGTGACGGGAATTGAAGCTGCCGTCAGGGTCGGACAGACAGGCTTCGGACTGTTGTTGTTCGTTGGCGTAATAACAGGTACAGGCGGCGGAATGCTACGCGATATCATCTGCCGACAGATTCCGTCTATCTTCAAAAAGCATGTTTACGCACTGGCATCGGCTGCCGGTGCAGTTGCCTGCGTTGTTATGCTGCGCTCACCTTTGCCCGATCTTGCAATGCCTGTGGGTTTTGCGGTGATAATCATTATTAGGGTACTCGCAAAGTCATTTAAGTGGAATATGCCGGTCGTCGGCGGTACAGGCAAGGGAATCCCCGAGTGCCGCGACTCTATCGAACCTGCCGGGTCAGCAGAGTCAACCGATTCAACCGATGCCGACGTCTGCGTAGACGGCGACAGACAGTAAGCAAATGTTATTATAATAGTATAATTCCGCCATCCCCGAGGAAACCTCGGGGATGGCGGCTTTTGTATTATTATTATTATTATTATTATTATTGTTATTATTATTATTATCGTACCGTCATTTTACGGCGAATACCGATCGTCGTCCGTCGGCAATGTCTGAGCTCGGACGGCCGATCATTCCGCGTTTTTGAGCGCTTCGACCATATCGATCTTCTTGCATTTGCCTGCGGTTATCAATCCGACAAAGAGTGATACCGCAAATGTAAGAACAATACTTACAATGTATGTCAGGGGACCGAGTGTGACGCTCAGCTCGTATTCGCTCGCAAGCTCCTTGACAAGAAAACTCAACACTCCGGCACCGCTCGGTATACCGAGAACAATTCCGATGACGGTCAGGAAAATGTTCTGGTTGATCAGCAGCCTGCCGATGGTTTTGTCACGGAATCCGAGAACCTTAAGGGTTGCAAGCTCGCGCCGCCTCTCAACATAGCTCATAATTCCGAGATTGTAGAGAACAACGATACCGAGGACCACTGCGGCAACGATCAGTATCACGATCATCAGATCCATAAGCTCGTTGAATGTGTCATAGCTTGCCATTATAGTGTCCTTATCCTGCTTGCCGGATATAATCCCCGCATCGGTAATGTCTGAGGACTTTTCGTCGGTGTAGACAGAGCTTATGTGATAATTTATACCTAAGGTGTCTGCATAGTCCTCACACAGTGTTATACTTTCACTGAAGAGAGAGCGAAAATATCCTGCGACCTTTGCTTTGTAGGTCGTTTCGCTTCCGTAGGGTGAGAATTCTATGGTATCGCCTATATCAGCCGTGTCTTTATAACGAAGGCAGAGATAAACGCCGTCGTCGCCGAGGGTCATAAGCTCGTTATCCTCTGTTAAAAAGCGGATCTTGTCTTTGTCGGTACTGTAAATATCAAATGTTATCGTGCTGCCGTTATAGTTTATGCCGAGAGACGACCTGCGGTTGCCGTCCAGTTCCTCACTGAGCTTTATTGCATCTTCGTTGCTGCAGTCTTCCGAAAGATTGACCTTTGTTACATAGTTGCTGACATCGTCGCCCAGAAGACTCAGAAATTTCTGCATGGTATCCTTCATTCCGAGTCCTCCCACAATGAGAACGGTGCATCCGAATACACCCAAAAGGGTCATTGCGGAACGCGCCTTGTGCCTCATAATGTCGCGCAGATTCCACTTGGCTGAGAAGGGGAGATGATTCCACAATCCCGTTTTTTCAATAACTCTCCTTTTGAACGCTTTCGGCGTATAAGGACGAAGAGCATCGGCTGCACTTCCCGAAAGCATTTTGCGGGTCGAAAAATAACTTATCAGCGCAAGAAATACAACTGTCAGTATAATTATCGGAATGCAGAAGAACGGCATTGCGAGCTTCCATTCGGGAAGATCGAAGTATGTTGACATCATACCGCCCGGACTCATTATCATCGCCGCTATTCCGTAACCGACGAGGACGCCGAGCCCGCATCCGACAATACCGATAAACAGACCGTATGAGGTGTAGTGCATCAAAATGCGGCTGTCGTGATAACCGAGCGCTTTCAGTGTGCCTATCTGCATCTTCTCGTTTGCCGCTATACGGTGCATGGTCGTGACCATTGTGAGAACTGCAATGGCAAGAAAAAGAACGGGCAGGACCGATCCCATCGTCTTACCCTCCTGCGCCTCGCTTTCGGCACCTGCGTAAGCGGTATGTAATTCTTTATCGGTCAAAAGTATCGTCTTGCCGAGGGCATCGTTTACCGCGTTCTCTATCTCATCCTTATCCAGCTCGGACCTTATGTTGATCTGAGGATAAAAGGCGATACCGAAGTTTTCGGTCAGAGCTTTCGGCGATATGTAAGCAAATCCGTGCGTTGTGAAATCGGGCATCAGCTGATTTTCGCCGGCGGTGCATATCATATTTTCACCGCTTTTGCAAAGTCCAATAACCGTACCCTTTATCTCAGCGCCGTTGTATACAAAGGTGAGACTGTCGCCGATCGATATTCTGTTTTCTTCGGCGAATCTGTCCGAAAGCCATATGCCGTCGGCATCATCCTTGTACACCGTTCCGCTTGTCGGGAATATTGTCGACACCGTTGCGTCTTCGTGAACATTCAGAGTGACTGTCTTGTCAGTGCCCTTGATGCCGACATTTACCGAAAGATACCTTGTTGCGGCATCCACGCCCTTTATGGCCTTGACGGCATCTATGTCTGCCTCGCTGAATCCGCCGTCCGAATAAAGCCTGTAGTCGGCATACAGAGTCTCCTCAAAAAATTCGGATGTATCGGCCTCAATGCTCTTCCATTCGATATTGAATCCCAAGAATATGCCGATTCCTATGGTGATCATTACGATCATTGAAATGAACTGCGCCTTGTAACTCCGGGCAGTCCTGAATAACTTGCGGGTCAGCATGATCACCACTCCACTTCTTCGGCACTCATCGGACTTTCCTGCTCGGTCAGAGATTTGATCTTGCCGTTTTTGACTCTGATTATAACATCCGCCATTTTTGCAATATTCTGGTTATGAGTGACGATAACTATGGTCTTGCCGTAATATCTCGCCATTGAAAGAAGAAGTTTTAAGACAACGACACCGGTTTCCGAATCAAGAGCGCCCGTAGGCTCATCGCAAAGAAGTATCTTGGGATTTTTTGCAAGCGCACGGGCAATGGAAACACGCTGCTGCTCGCCGCCCGAAAGCTCTGAGGGGAAGTTGTTCAGATGGTCGCTGAGCCCGACCTCGGATATCATTTTCGCAGGGTCGATCGCATTTTCGGATATGTCCTTTACAAGTGCTACATTTTCGTAAACCGTCAGCGTCGGCAAAAGATTGTAAAACTGAAATACAAAGCCGACGGTCGATGCACGGTAGTCGGCAAGCTCATTGTTTGACAGGGAAGAAATATCTCTGCCGTTAACGGTTATCGTGCCCTCCGTGGGGCTGTCCAGCCCGCCGAGCAGATTAAGTAAAGTGGACTTGCCCGCACCGCTCGGTCCGAGAATGACAACAAATTTGCCTTCGTCGAGATCGAAACTCACATTATCAAGGGCTTTCAGCTCGTGTTCGCCCGCAGTATACACTCTTGTTACATTCTTAAAGCTTACTATTGACATTTTTACACCTCTGTCTGTCGGGTGAACAACGGTGTCGACAGAGTCGCCGAACTTTCGTTTGACCGTTGACCCCCCCGTTTATATTCTCATCGTTTTCCGAACAATGAGAAGCCTTTCTTCTCGTATTCTTCGGTCTTGATATCGGAGACGGCATACCCGAGCTCCGATATCACCGAGCGCAGCTTGTCCTCAGAGATCGGCTGCTCCGTTATGATGTGGGCCTCGCCCTTCTTGCGGGAGGAATCCACCTTCTTGACCGGGAAATTGTTGCGCACGGCATCGTTGATGTGAGATTCGCACATTCCGCACATCATGCCGTCTACCTTGACAGTGATCATCAACATCTTTATCACCCCTGAATCGGTTAGCCATAACTAACCGCACTCCTTTATTTAAGCCGCGCCGAATGGTTAGGCACGGCTAACTTCAAAAATATTATAGTACCGACGGGTGCGGTTGTCAATAACTCTTCGCTATAATTTTGCCTGTATTTCGTATGTTTGATGTTTT
>CAKRVQ010000120.1 GCA_934408795.1 uncultured Eubacteriales bacterium | reverse complement strand
AAGGGAGAATATCAGATACGGCAGGACCGACGCGACCGACGAAGAGGTGGAGTCGGCGGCAAAAACAGCAGGTGCCCACTCATTTATAATGAGACTTGAGAATGGCTACGATACAATGCTTGAGGGCGACGGGTCAAATCTGTCACAGGGACAACGCCAGCTGCTCAACATCGCAAGGGCTGCATTGAGTAAGGCGCCCATACTTGTGCTTGACGAAGCGACGAGCTCGGTCGATACGAGGACGGAGCGCCATATAGAGCACGGAATGGACAGACTGATGAAAAACCGCACCACCTTCGTTATAGCGCACAGACTTTCAACGGTGCGCAACGCCGATATGATCCTTGTTCTTGAACATGGTGAGATCGTTGAAAGGGGCAGCCACGACGAACTTGTGGCGGCAAGGGGAAGATACTACGACCTTTGCACCGGTGCGGTCGAACTTGACTGATACCGCCGCTTCCCGCTGCGCCCGTGTGATGTGTCATCATTCCGCAGCCCTGCTTGAGCGATATATCGCAGTCCCGCCGTCGAGCCTGCGCGATATAACATCACCCGGCAGCCGCGTTTCGGCGGAGAAATTGCATAAATAAAAGAACATCTCAACTTTTTATCGGAACAGGCAGAGCGTTTTTGCTCTGCCTGCTTTTCATACCGCTCACCGCCGCGCACATTCAGCGCGCGGCGTCCCATTGCTCCTGCCGCTCGCTGCCCGCGGTAAACCAACCCCACCGCCGCGCACATTCAGCGCGCGGCGCCCCATTGCTTCCGCCGCTCGCTGCCTGCGGCAAACCAACCCCACCGCCGCGCACATTCAGCGCGCGGCTCCCGACAAAAACCGCGCGACAGACAGAAAAAAGGCACCTTCCCGAAAGAAGGTGCCTTAAAAAATGCATAAATAACCTATTTTTCGCGGTAGATTCTCTCAACGCGCGGGGCAAGCCCGCAAAGGATCTCGTAACTGATAGTCCCGTCGGCGGCGGCAATGTCGTCCGCGGTGATCACACGGTCGCCGTCTCTTCCGATAACGGTCACAACATCCCCGGTCTGAACATTGTCGATGCCGCTGATGTCGATCATCATCTGATCCATACATACCCTGCCGACGACCTTTGCCTCTTTTCCGTGGATCAATACGGTCCCTTTGCCCGACAACGAGCGCGGGTAACCGTCGGCGTACCCTATCGGAACGGTGGCGATGACCGTTGACTTGTCGGCGGTATAGGTCCGCCCGTAGCTTACGGTGTCCTCGGGTAATATCGTCTTGATCATAGAGACTGCCGATCTCAGCGATAAGATCGGAGTGAGGTCGGCATCGCAGTCGAGTTCTGTCGACGGCATATATCCGTAAAGCACGATGCCGGGTCTTACGGCGTTGGTTATGTCGTCGTCACGAAGCAGCGTCCCCGCGGAGTTGTCACAATGGATGTACTTGAATCTGTACCCGAGCTCACGAAGCTCGTTCACACCCTTTTTAAAATCGTTGTACTGCTTTTCGCAAAACGCCTTGTCTTCGGGAGAATTCCCGTCCGCCGTCGCAAAATGGGTGAATACCCCGTGGTACTCAAGATTGCCGAGAGTCCTGCAGGCGCGAAGACGGTCCGCCGCCTCCTTTGACAACCCGTCGGTACATTCAAAGCCGAGACGGTGCATTCCCGTGTCAAGCTTTATGTGACACTTGACCGACCTGCCGGTCTTTTCGGCAAAATCGTTAAGGTTGAGGGCGTATTCGTATGAGTATACTGTCTGAGAAATGTCATGTTCGATAAGCTCGGCGGTATGCTCGTAAGGGGTGTATCCGAGTACCAGTATCTCGCCGTTTATGCCTCCCTCACGCAGCTCAAGAGCTTCGCCTATATTAGAGACCGCAAAGCCTTCGGCACCGAGACTTTCGTAAAGCCGTGCAAGCGGAAGGGCGCCGTGACCGTAGGCGTTCGCCTTGACAACGGCAAATATGCCGCGCTTTCCCGCTCGCTTTTTTATTTCACGGAAATTTTTCTCGGCGGCGCCGAGATCTATCTCCGCCCAGGTTCTGTTACAATAATTCATCGGTTGACCTCGCTCTGTTTTTGTCGGATAAAGACGAGTACTGATCGGTATATATTCTTGATGAGAATACGGCACAAAGCGGTGCGGTGTCTCGGAACCCGTGCCGAAACTCCGCCGAACCCCTATGATGCCGTTAAAAAAGATCCGCAGGTACAATTATACCCCCGATAAAGGCGATAGTCAATACGGGAGTGACGGTAATTCTCAAGCCGCATACGGAGGAGCCCGACCGCCGTGCGCAGCACTTGAAAAATGAGATGCAGTGTGATATTATATTAAAATAACTTGTAATGATTTTTGCGGTACGCCGGGCGGCGGATAAAATGCCGACCGTGCAGGGGCGAAAGGAGAGTGAACGGGGTGTACAGAAGATGGACGGTGTCAAAGCCCGACTCGGATGCGGAGCGGCTTTTGTGCGAAGAATTCGGCATAGAACCCGCGGCGGCGAGAGTCGCGGTGTCGCGCGGACTCACCGACCCCGAGTCGCTGACCTCCTTTTTCTCGGAGGACAGTCTTGATTTCGATCCCCTTTCGCTTGACGGCGTCAAAGAAGCCGCCGATGCTCTTTTGCATGCGGTAAAAGACGGTAAACGGATAATGGTCTTCGGCGATTACGACTGCGACGGCGTGACCTCCACCGCTTTGATGTATCTCTGCCTTAAGGACCACGGAGCCGATGTCATATACAAAATACCCGACCGCCTGAACGACGGATACGGTCTCAGCACCAAGTATGTCGAATATGCAAAGCAAGAGGGAATAGATGTCATAGTGACCGTTGATAACGGCGTTAACTGCGTTGAAGAGGCGCTTCTTGCCGCCGAATACGGGATAACGCTTGTAATAACCGACCATCATATGCCGCAGGCAAAGATCCCCGAGGCAGCCGCGGTAGTCGACCCTCATATCGGCGAGGATAACGAATTCACCTGTCTTGCGGGCGTCGGCGTCGCTTTTCTTATCGCCTGCGCAATGTCGGGCGCGGTTCCGTCGGAGCTTATGTGGCAATACGGAGACCTTGTCGCGATCGGCACGGTGGCCGATGTTATGCCCCTGAGCGGTATAAACCGCGCGATCGTCAAACTCGGTCTTGATGTCATCAACAGCCGTACACGCGTCGGAACGACCGCAATATTCGATAACGCGGGCTACGGCGATAAGGAGGTCACCTCCTCCGCAGTGTCATTTACTTTGGCACCGAGGATAAATGCGGCGGGAAGAATGGGAAGTGCGACCACGGCGCTTGAGCTCCTTTTGACCGACGATCCCGAGATTGCAGCAGAGACGTCGGCAAGGATCGGAGAAATGAATACAAAAAGGCAGAGAACGGAGCAGGAGATCGTAGCAGAAGCCGTGGAAAAAATCGAAATGAACGGCTATAAATACGACCGTATGATCGTCGTGTCCGGCGAAAACTGGCACCGCGGGGTCGCAGGCATCTCGGCATCAAAGCTTGTTGAAAGATACGGCAGACCGGTCATCGTGCTTTGTGAAGAAGGCGATATCGCGGTGGGATCGGGAAGAGGCGTTGCGGGTTTTTCACTGTTCGAAGCCCTTCTCGGAGCAGGGGACATTTTAACACGCTTCGGCGGACATGAGCTCGCCGCGGGCCTTACCGTCGAAAGAAGCAGAATAGACGAGCTGAGAACGAGACTGAACGGACTTGATTCGGTGCGCAACATGCCGTTTCTTACCGTGAGGTCCGACTGTGTACTGAACCCGAATGAGGTGAGCCTTGACACGGCATATGCGCTTGCCGAGTTTGAACCCTGCGGTGCGGGCAACCCCGTGCCGGTGTTTTTGTTGAAGGAATGGAATCTTGACAGGGTAACTCCGCTCTCTGGCGGAAATCATCAGCGGCTGACATTAAGTAAGTACGGCGTGCGTATCTCTGCGCTGCTTTTCGGCGTAAGACCGGATGAAATGACCGTCTTTGCCGGCGACCTTATCGATGCCGCGGTCACCCTCGGCATCAATGAGTACCGTGACGAGGAGAGCCTCTCGGTCTATGTCAAAGCCGTAAGAACGGCGGGCTCGGGCGGAAGAGAATGCGAGGCTGGGGTGAGAAGATACGAAGATTACCGTGCGGGAAAGGCGGATGGGGAGTCTGCAAAAGAAATGATCCCTGACAGAAACGATTTTGCCGCAGTCTACCGCTTTGTATCGGGAGTCGCCGTCTGCAATCGCGATGCGGTACTGTCGAAACTCGGCAAGAAGATCGGTTATGATAAATGTGAGATATGTATAGATTCGCTCTGCGAGGCGGGACTGCTCGGTTCCGAACACAGAGGATCGACGGTGCTTGTGTCGCGCTCGGGCAGGACCGAAAAGGCAAACCTGGAACTTACCGAAACACTGCGCACACTTAAAGAAATATCGGAAGGAGGAGTGACCGTATGACGGAAGAAGAGCTCAGATCCGCGGAGCTTGACAC
>CAKRVQ010000119.1 GCA_934408795.1 uncultured Eubacteriales bacterium | reverse complement strand
GCCTTAAAGCGGACCTCGGTCTTGACAGTATGCAGCTTGTTGAGCTGCTCGTTACTCTGGAGGACGAATTCAAGATTTCGCTGAAGGAAGCGGATATGAATCCCGAAAAGCTTAAAAATGTCGGAAGTGTTATAAGACTTGTCAACAGGTATGTGAAAAAGGGGGACTGATTTGTTTGACTTTGTGGGATTTTGTCAGGGAGGCAATGTTGAATCACAAGGCATCATACATAAAGGAAAACAACAGAAAAATCGGTTATGCCGATGCGGTGTTTGAAGCCGAGAGCATTGCCGAAAGGGTCAGAGGAAAGAAATGCTGCGCGATCGCCTGTACATCAGAGATGTCGACCGCACTTGCGCTCCTCGGCTGCTTTGCCGCGGGGGTCACGGCAGTTCCTCTCTCGATCAGATACGGGAGTATGCATTGCAAGAGGATCGTTGATACCGTAAGCCCGGACTGTGTGATAAGAGAACGAAACGGCAGGATCACGGTCCATCCTCTGTCGGATTCTGAGTACATACCGCCCGAAAAGCATCCGACGCTCATTATGTGTACCTCGGGTACCACGGGTTCGCCGAAGGGCGCAATGCTTGACGACGAATGCATCATCACAAATGTCAGAGATGTTTCCGGATACTTCGGCATGAGCGATACCGACACAATACTGATCGCACGGCCTCTTTATCACTGCGCGGTCCTTACCGGTGAGTTCCTGACTGCCCTGACAGTCGGCGCAAATGTCGTTTTCTGCTCCGAACCGTTTAATCCCGTGAGACTCTCCGCACTTATCAAAAAATGCGGGGCAACGGTTTTCTGCGGAACCCCCACATTGATGTCCGCGCTTGCAAAGATAGCACCCAAGGAAAGGTTTGAATCGGTGAAAAAGGCTGCGGTGAGCGGCGAATGCCTTGACAGAAAAACGGCCGAGGGCATAAGAGCGCTGCTCAAAAATGCATTGATCTACAGTGTATACGGTCTTACCGAGGCGTCTCCGAGGGTCTCTTTTCTGCCGCCCGAGCTTTTTGAAACCTACCCCGATTGCGTCGGTATACCGCTGCCCTCGGTGAGGGTGAAGATAACCGATAACGACGGTGTCGAGTGCCCCGTCGGGGTCATCGGCAGACTGTGGGTAAATGGTAAAAATGTAATGAAAGGATACTACAATGCAAAAGAAGCGACGGCGCGTGTCCTGAAAAACGGCTGGCTTGATACCGGCGACCTTGCCGAGATCAACGATGCGGGATTGATAAAGATCCACGGAAGAGCGGACGATATGCTGATCATAAGCGGAATGAATGTATATCCGCAGGAGGTCGAGGCAGCGATGAAAGCGGATCCGCGGGTGAGAGAGGTGCTCGTATACGGCGTGAAGGACAAAAACGGCGTTGAGCATCTTGCCATGAGTCTGGCGGGAAATTTTAAGGATAAAAGCGAGGCGCTTCACGCGGCAGCGGCACTTTTGCCGTCGTATGAAGTCCCCAATATCATAGAGTTGGTCGGCGAGCTGCCGAAAAACGGTTCGGGAAAACTGATAAGGAAGAGATAAAATGCTTGAATTTGAGAAAAAGGTAATGCTGACGGAGAAGGAGTGCAGCACACTTCTGAATGCGGTCGGCGGCAGAAAAAGCATACATCAGACAAATTACTACTATGATACCGATGATCTATCCATGACCCGCTCGGGAGCGACATTCAGGGTCAGAAAAAAGGGAGCGGTCATTGAGGCAACATGCAAATTTCATCGTATGGACAAGAGAGACTGCAGCCTTGAAAACACGGTGATTCTCAAAAGCGTCCCCGATGTTTTTCCCGATACGCAGACCGCTCTTAAAAAGCTCGGAAGTCTTACCACCGATCGCGTCATCATCGGCGGAGCTCACGGCACCGAGGTTTCGCTTGACATCAACCGATACCTCGGCGTGACCGATTACGAGCTTGAGATCGAGTATCCCATGGGCGAAGAAGATAAGGCAGTCGGGATACTCATCGGCTATGCGGGACTGCTTAAGGCGTGCGGCGCTTTGTCCGACATTGATGAGTTCGTCTCACGACAGGAAAAAGGAAAAAGCAAATCCGAAAGGTTCTTTGCAAGATACCTTTATATGAAAGAGAGAATTAACAAAGAGTAAGCTTTGACCGACCGAATCAAAGATATAAGAAAGGAAAAACAACAATGGCACACAGACACACTCACGCATTGAATATAAATACATTCGACGGTGATGACCCGGCATCGCCCGCCAAAATGCCGCCTGCGAAAGATTCGCTGATCCTCGGGGCGGACAGTAATGTGCGCGCCGACACCGTATTGCAGAATAATCTTTCACTCTATGAATGGGTGATGCGAAACAAGCGGCAACCCGATTTCTTCGGAAGATACATAAACGGCAAAAATCGTCTTACGACCGCGGAGATCGATTATCTCCATGACCGCGTTTGCCGGATAGCACTTATGTATAGCCCGACGACCGAATGCATAACCGAGATGCAGGGAATGGTTGACGCAAGCTCAGCCGTGAAGGCGGCGGAAGATCTGTTCATCCCCACGGGAAACACATTATTTGCGGTTCTTGACGAAGAGACCGTCAAACCGACTGCCGAGTATATGCGCGGATATGTAAAAATGCTGCAGGAAAGAGGATACCGCGCGGGATTCGTCGCGAACACAGATGCCAAGTCGGCAAAATTCGACCGCGAATTCAGCCGCGGCAGACGAAGCGAACCTGAGATATTCGATAATGTCGCAATATGGGCGATCGCCCCGCTGCTCGGTGAATATCACAGAACGACCACATCTCATCTGATCCACCCCGACTCGTTTGCACCTTTTGCTCCTTCCGGGAAAAAGGTCAGGGAAACGGCGGTGTGGAGATACGGGGACGAATGCCATCCCATAGACGATCTGTACGGTAAAGAGGTAACCTTTAATGTTGACCTTATAAACAATGTCCGTGTCATAAACGAATGCTTCTATTGATAGGAGGGTGAGATGATGAGGATCAATAAACCGAGGCGGATGATAAAACCGTTCATGCTTCTTTGTGCACTGTTCACCTCGCTGACCGCCTGCCTTTGCGGATGCACCGCAGGCAAAAGCAGGGACGACCCCGTTATGCACAAAAAAGTGGAGGAGCTCATTGAAATGGAGCTTCCGTCCGATATGCCCGTAAATAATTACAAAATAAACGAAGGCGACATATTCTACTTTGAATTCACTGTCGTGTATCCGCACGCTGATTTCAAACGCTATATAAAAAACCTTGAAGAGCCGCTGCGAACAGACTATGTCAACAGATATACAATAAGGTCCACATATACGATCGTTTTTCTTGAACATGACGATAGCGGCAATGAGATTATCAGATTCAGGAATTATCGCAGAAGCCTTAACTATGAAATACTCAGGGAGGAAGTGGTGTAAAAAATGGAAGAGGTGGCAATAACGGTCGAGAGACACGAGCAACAGATCAAAGCGCTGCAAAACACGGTCGCGGAACTCAGGGAGGTACAGAATGAGATACGCTCCATAAACGAAACACTCGTGACCCTCGCCAATGAACTCAAGCATACAAATGAACATCTTTTGCGACATGAGAAAAAGATAGATGCAATAGAAGAAATGCCGCGCAGAAAAATGTATCAGATATTCTCGGCGATAGTCGCGGCGATTTCGGGTGCGGCGGTCACCCTCATCATCGGAAGGTTGTTCGGATGAATGCCTCATCGGTCGTTATCCTGTTCTTCACGGCGGTGGCAGCGGGATACCTCTTGGGAAAGGTGCGCATCGGCGGAATAACACCGGGCTCCTCCGGAGTGCTTATAGTGTCGGTGATCATCGGCGCGGCGATATCGGCATTCGGCAGCGGGACGGGGGAAGCAGCGGAATCCTTTACGCTTCTCTCGTCGCTCGGAACCGCTCTGTTTGTGTCGTGTATCGGCCTGTCGGCGGGATCTTCGTTTTCGCTCGGAGCAAAAAGGCGGGGAATAATGTGCTTTCTTATCGGCGCGGGTACAACACTTGTCGCGTTTCTTTTCATCCTTGCGATCTCTCGTGTCTTTGAAACGGACAGATCCGTGCTGCTCGGAATTCTTTGCGGCGCGCTTACGACAACTCCCGCATTGTCGGCACTTTCGGGAATTGAGGGAGTGTCACAACCGCTTGCCTCCGCAGGCTACGGCGCTGCATATCTCTTCGGAGTGACCGTGACGGTGGCTGCCGTTCAAATTGCCGACAGGGCCGGCAAACGATCGCTGATGAAAAGAAGCACGACAGAGACGGCGTCGGAGGAGAATAGGACGAAGCGATCCGAAACGGAAAAGTCAACAGACCGAATAAGCAATAACGAAGATGCAAAATGCCGAAGAGATGCAGATTCCGACCTCAAAAGCGGCATTGTGTCCACCTTTCCTCGTGTTTCAAAACTGCTTAAAAAAATATATATCCCTTCGGTAATGCCCTTTTTGTTGATATTTGGTTTTCTGTTTAAATTGAATCGGCTT
>CAKRVQ010000118.1 GCA_934408795.1 uncultured Eubacteriales bacterium | reverse complement strand
GTATTATTACTGCACACTAAATATGGTATTATTCTCGAAGGCGGTGAGGGATTCATGAGAATACACGGATTTCAAAAAATGACAATGCTTGATTTCCCGGGCAAGGTCGCCTGCACGGTATTTACGGCGGGTTGTAATTTTCGCTGCCCGTTCTGCCATAACTCGCCGCTGGTAACAAAGATAAACGCGGCGGACGAATACCGCACGGAGGATATTTTTGCGTATCTCAGGCAACGGCGCGGAATACTTGACGGTGTTGCCGTCACGGGAGGAGAGCCCTTGCTCACGGACGGTGTCTTTGACTTTATGAAGCGTGTCAAAGATATCGGTCTTGCGGTAAAGCTTGATACCAACGGGTCTTTTCCCGAAAGACTCCGCAAAGCGGTCGACCTCGGACTGGTCGATTATGTTGCGATGGATGTCAAGAATTCATTTTCCAAATACGCGATTACGGCCGGGATTCCGAATCTCGATCTTGCTCCGATCAAAGAGAGTATATCGTATCTGCTTGAAGACAATGCGGATTACGAATTCAGGACGACGATCATAAAAGAGTTCCACACCGTTCGGGATATACAAGAGATCGGCATGGCGATAAAGGGAGCAAAACGGTATTTTCTTCAGAATTTCGTTGACTCGGGCGAACTGATCTCACCGGGGCTGAGTGCGGTGACTCCTTCTTATATGAAAGAGTTACAAAAAGCAGCCGAGGAATTTGTCCAAAAGGTGCAAATTCGCGGAATTTGACGAAAAACACAATATATTGTAATTTTTTAGTTGACACTATACAAAATACGCTATATAATAATATTGCCGACTCAAAATTCACGGAGGGTAAATGCAATGTACAATGTTATAAAAAGAGACGGAAAAACCGTAGATTTTGATATCAAAAAAATAAGCAGCGCCATTGAAAAGGCTTTTGAGGCCTGCGAAAAGCAGTTCAATCAGGACACCATTGATTTTCTTGCCCTCAAGGTAACTGCGGATTTTGAGCCCAAGATCGAAAACGGAAGCATTGCCGTCGAAAAGATACAGGACAGTGTTGAATCCGTACTTATCAAAGCGGGATACGATGATGTTGCCAAGGCGTATATCCTTTACCGCAAGCAGCGCGAGAAGGTGCGTAATCTCGGCGCGACAATGCTCAATTACAAGGACATCGTCAATAACTACCTTAATATAAACGACTGGCGTGTAAAGGAAAACTCCACCGTGACCTATTCGGTGGGAGGACTCATTCTTTCCAACTCCGGCGCCATAACCGCCAACTACTGGCTCTCCGAGATCTACGATGATGAGATCGCATCGGCTCACCGCAATGCGGACATCCACATCCATGATCTTTCCATGCTCACCGGGTACTGTGCCGGTTGGTCGCTCAAGCAGCTCATTCAGGAGGGTCTCGGCGGAGTTCCCGGAAAGATAACCTCATCTCCCCCGTCACACCTTTCCACCCTCTGCAACCAGATGGTAAACTTTCTCGGCATCATGCAGAATGAATGGGCGGGCGCTCAGGCGTTCTCGTCCTTTGATACCTATCTTGCTCCCTTTGTAAAGGTGGACAACCTTTCATACAAAGAGGTCAAGCAGTGCGTACAGTCGTTTATTTACGGCGTTAACACTCCCTCCCGTTGGGGAACGCAGGCTCCGTTCTCAAACATAACCCTTGACTGGACAGTGCCGAAGGATCTCGCCGAGCTCAACTGCATAATCGGCGGTAAGGAAGTCGACTTCAAATACAAAGACTGTAAAAAAGAAATGGATATGGTCAACAAGGCGTTTATCGAAATCATGATCGAGGGCGACGCCAACGGCAGAGGCTTCCAGTACCCCATCCCGACCTACTCCATCACAAAGGACTTCGACTGGTCCGATACCGAAAACAACCGTCTGTTGTTCGAAATGACGGCTAAATACGGTACTCCCTATTTCTCAAACTACATCAACAGTGATATGGAGCCTAACGATGTTCGCTCCATGTGCTGCAGACTCCGCCTTGATCTGCGCGAGCTCCGCAAAAAGTCGGGCGGCTTCTTCGGAAGCGGTGAGAGCACCGGCTCGGTCGGCGTTGTCACGATAAATATGCCGCGTATTGCCTATCTTGCCAAGGATGAAGCGGACTTCTACGCGAGGCTTGACAAGATGATGGATATTGCCGCCCGTTCGTTAAAGGTTAAGCGTACCGTCATTACAAAGCTTCTTGAAGCGGGACTTTACCCCTATACCAAGAGATATCTCGGAACCTTTGACAATCACTTCTCCACCGTGGGTCTTGTCGGTATGAACGAGGTCGGTCTGAACGCAAAATGGCTGCACGCCGATCTTACCCACAAGGAGACACAGAAATTCACCAAGGATGTTCTCAATCATATGCGCGAGCGTCTCTCCGACTATCAGGAGAAATACGGCGATCTTTACAACCTTGAAGCCACTCCCGCGGAGTCGACCTCATACCGACTTGCAAAGCATGACAGGAAGAGGTATCCCGACATCATAACCGCGACCGGCACCGATTGCGGAACACCGTATTATACCAACTCTTCACATCTTCCCGTCGGCTATACCGAGGACATATTCACCGCCCTTGATATTCAGGACGAGCTCCAGACACTCTACACTTCGGGAACGGTATTTCATGCCTTCCTCGGCGAAAAGCTTCCCGACTGGAAAGCCGCCGCGAACCTTGTCCGCAAGATAGCCGAAAACTATCGCTTGCCCTACTACACAATGTCTCCGACATATTCGGTATGCAAGAATCACGGATATATAGCGGGAGAGCATTTTGAGTGCCCGGAATGCGGAGAAAGTGCCGAAGTCTACAGCCGTATAACCGGCTATTACCGCCCCGTTCAGAACTGGAACGACGGAAAGACTCAGGAGTATAAGGATCGCAAGGTATACGACATCGCACATTCGCACCTCACCCACGATGGCTGCCTTTCCTGCGGAGAGCACGATGCCGAGATCTCGGACAAATATGCTCACGAAGAAAATGCGGTCTACCTCTTCACGACAGCTACCTGCCCCAACTGCAAGATAGCCTGTGCAATGCTCGATAAAGCGGGATTCATCTACGATAAACTGCTTGCAAACGAGCACGCCGATCTTGTTGAGAGATTCAGCATAAAGCAGGCTCCGACGCTTGTAATAGTGAGTGACGGCGAAGTCCGCAAGTACTCGGGCGTTTCAGACATAAAGAAATTCCTTGAGGATAGATAAAACTTCCGTCGTCTTCAAATAATACAGGTAAGACACGCACCGCCTTTGCCGTAAACGACAGAGGCGGTGCGGAATAATAACAGGGGATCCGCAGGTGCGGCGCGCACGAACGGCTTGCCACGCGGCAGATCTCTTGAGCGAACAGTAAGGATACAGAGAAAATGTACGATATCATAGTTATCGGCGGCGGCCCCGCAGGGCTGACCGCAGCTCTGTACGCTCGAAGAGCCAATCGCAGCGTACTCGTAATCGAAAAAGGAACCTTCGGAGGTCAGATAACCTATTCCCCGAAGGTCGAAAACATCCCGGGATTCGGTGAAGTGACAGGAAACGAATTCGCCGAAAAGCTGGTCAGCCAGGTGCTTGATCAGGGAGCTGATGTCGAAATGGCAGAGGTCGTAGGCATAAAGAACGGAAAGATAAAAACCGTTGTCACCGATTCGGGGGAATATACCGCGCGGGCAGTGATAATCGCGACGGGTGCAAAGCACCGCATGCCGGGACTCGACGGTGAAGAAAAGTACATCGGCGAGGGCATATCGTTTTGCGCCGTCTGCGACGGGGCTTTTTACAAGGACAAGATCGTCGGAGTGCTCGGCGGCGGAAATTCTGCCCTGCAGGAGGCGTTACTGCTCTCGGATCTTGCAAAAAAGGTCTATGTCATTCAGAACCTTGAGTATTTTACGGGAGAGAAAAAACTTGCGGAGCAGTTGTCCGGGCGTGACAATACCGAGATACTTCTCGGAACGGTCATCGAACGACTGACGGGCAACGATTCACTGACAGGTGCAGTGGTCCGCCGCACATCTGACGGTGCCGAGCGCGAGCTGCTCCTTGACGGGTTGTTTGTCGCAATAGGCCTCATTCCGCAAAACGAACCGTTTTCGGATACCGTTAAGCTTGACGAGAGAGGCTACGCCGAAGCTGATGAGAGATGCACAACGAATGCCGAAGGCATCTTTGTTGCCGGTGACTGCCGCACCAAATCGGTAAGGCAGGTCACCACCGCTGCGGCGGACGGTGCCGTTGCGGCACTTGCCGCCTGCGACTATATTGACAGTGCGGAATAACAAATAAATAAGCGAACAGTCAGCGCGACAGACAGACAAATTGATCGACCGACTGAATGCTTAAGCGCCGCTTCTTTTGAAGCGGCGCTTTTTTTGCTTTTTTCTTTTAATGTGCTGCGGTGCAACAATGAAGGTCTTTCGACTGTTATTGTTTTCCTATTATGGCAATGCGTATTTACCCGAATACTCATCATAAAGCTCGCTGTATTCGTTGTTGTTTTTCTTTGCCTCCCTCAGGGTCATAT
>CAKRVQ010000117.1 GCA_934408795.1 uncultured Eubacteriales bacterium | reverse complement strand
TCATATACCTGTTTGCAATTGAGGATATCAGGCTTGAATCAAGCCCGCCAGAGAGAAATGTTCCTATCGGGACATCACTGACAAGCTGCCTTTCGACTGCGTCTCTCACAAGTGCGTTGACGCGGCAAACGGTATCCTGAAGAGAGTCGGTATGTCCTCTGTCTTCAAGGCGCCAGTAGGGCTTAAGTGTTATTCCGCCCTGCTTCCACATTCCGCAATATCCCGGCTTAAGTTCCTTTATATCTCTGAAGGCGCAGCTTCCCGGGGTTCTGCCCGGGCCCGTGAGAAACAACTCCGCCGCTCCGTCGGCATCTATGATCGGTCTTACCGTTCCCGAGGCAAGCAGTGTCTTTATTTCGGATGCGAAAGCAAAGGTGTCGCCGTCAAAGAAATAAAAGAACGGTTTTACGCCGAGTCGGTCGCGCGCGAAGAAAAGACTTTTCTCTTTATGGTTCCAAACGGCGAAAGCATATATACCGTTAAGCCTTTCAAGGCATTTTTCCCCGTATGTTATATAAGCCCTCAAGAGGACTTCGGTATCGCTTGCCGTTGTAAAGCGCACTCCCTTTGCCGTCAGGTCGTTCCGAAGCTCCTCCGTGTTATAAAGCTCACCGTTGTAAACAATCGTATACCGACATTCGTCGCTGATGACGCTCATGGGCTGAGCGCCCGTTTCGGGGGAGATGACCGCAAGACGCGCGTGCAGCAAAAGCACATTTTCGTCACGCACCGCGCCGTTTGCATCCGGACCCCTTCTTGTCATTGTCGACAGCATTTTTGCCGCCGTCTCCTCATTGATCCCTTCTGCTCTGCTTCCCGCAAAGCCCGCTATTCCGCACATACTGAAAAGCTCCTTCCGAAAGCGGCGACCGTAAGGTCGGCGGCGGTTATCCGTGCATTTTTTACCGTTATAATAAACCGTTTCTTTGACGGTTTTTATGATCATCGCCCGCCTGCCGCCCGCGCCGCATCACATTTCTTTATATTATACGGAGGTGACCCCCGGCAGGTTAAAAGAGTTATTGATTTTTACCGTGATTGTGGTATACTTATTTTATCGGACTGCATTACGGTGCGGTCGTTTTTCGCCGAAATGCGCCGCCGTCGGCGCTTGATTCCGAGATCGGCAAAAATATAATTTTCAAGAGGTATCAGATGGGAAAAGGTACGCGTAAAAAAGAAAGAAATATTATTGAGGCTGAGAAAAGGCGCGCCGAAGACGAGCGCCGCCTCAAAAAGAAAAAACGCGCACGAAAGACCGCCGGCATAATTTCCTCGATCGTTTTCGGAACCGCCGCCGTCGTTCTCGCCGTGATACTCACGGTCACATCGGTCATTGACAGCGGTTCATCCATGCGCAATACCGTTGTAGCCGAAACGGAGCACTACTCGGTCAACGGTGCCATGGCATCGTATTATATGTATTCGATCCTCTCCGACTTCAAAAGCGACAATTCGACATATCTCGATAAAATGATGGACACTTCTACATCTCTTAAGGATCAGCCGTGTTACTATGAGGAAACCAAGACCTGGTTTGACTATTTTGCCGAAGTGACAAGGCAGCGGGTCGTCCTCTATCTCTCGATGGCTGAAAAAGCTTATTCCGCGGGTGACACCGAGATAAGCGAAGAAAATTCCGCCGCAATAGACAAAGAGATTGATAATCTTAAAAAGGAAGCGCAAAATGCGGGTATAAGTCTCGGTCGTCACCTTCACAACACCTACGGAAGGGGTGTTAAAGAAACGGATGTGCGCGATGCGCTGCGGCTTTATTACATCTCTTACCAATACCGTATGAAGTGTTACAACAATGCCGAAGCGAGTGAAAGCGACATAGCTTCATACTGTGAAAACAACAAAAGCAAATTCTATAAAGCCTCTTATTATTCATACACGATAAGCGCGGTCTATGATTCCAAGACTGCCACCGAAGAAACGGTCAATGCAGCCGTCAACAAAGCCAAAAGCGAGGCTGAAGCCATTGCATCGGGCAGCTCCGTCGCGGATTTTCTCACTGCCGTAAAAGAGCATATGAAAGCGAACGGAATGACCGATGAGGAGATAACCGAGACTATCGGAAAGGCGCTTGTTGCGGATGCTGCATATTCGGAAGCTGATGAGACCGCCAAATGGATCTTTGACAGGTCGAGAAAGCCCGGCGACGCTACGACTGTCAAGGGAACCGAAGAGTACACCGCCGTATGCATAACCGAACCGTATCACAGGGACGAGACCGTTTCAAGGGATCTGTATGACCTTTCGGTTTTGTCTGACAAGATCGGTGTTTCGGACAAGACATATGCCGAAGAGCTGCTCAAAGACATTAAAGAGGCGAGCGGGAATGACATCGACGCTCTGAAAAAAGCCTTCTCCGATCGCGGGAACGGCGATGCCGTTCTTACTGCTTATGAAAACATTTCCGATGACGATGTATCCGAAAGCATCGGTAATTGGTTGTTCAGTGATACAAGGAGGATCGGCGACACTACCGTGACCGAAACCTCCGACGGAGCGCATATTCTGCTCTTTGTCGGCAACGGTATGAAAAAGTGGGAGCAAGCGGCATTGTCCGCCATAAAGACTGCGGCTGCCGATAAGGTCCAATCGAACGCCGAAAAGGAGATCTCCCCCACCGTATACCTTGACAGGTTTGACACCATTCGCATTTAAGTAAAAACGATCCCGTTTGATCCATCGCGCGGCAGGCACTGCGGCGGCATATCGAAGGAGAGATCGTGCCGACTGCGGGTGTTAAGCTGGCAAGAATCGAACCCCTGTCGGTTTTGATCGGATGATTTTCACCCATGCTGCGTTAAAGCCCTTGTAAATACGACAGTATTCCCTGCGGGCTTTGCCTTGCCTGAGCAAAAATCATCTCTGTCAAAACTGCTTGCATCTGTCAGCAGATAATTTTTGTGTGATTTTTGTCCTTCTTTTATGCAGAGCGCACGACGCCCATCAAAGCAAAAAGGGCGAAAAGCACCGAAAAAGGACGCTGACAGACGGCAGGGTTCCGCTCCCGTCAGCTTAAGGTTTGTGCCGTAGATTCAATTATAAGAACGGAGAAACACATGGAACCTCGGAAATATGTTATTGCGGGACTTAAGGTCCTTATGAGGTGCACCGAAGAACATATGCTCAAGCAGGGCGACGCATATCTCTGCGACTTTGAGGGAGATGCGGATATAGTTATAGACATCCCCCGCGATCAGATAGAAAGGATCCGACTCAAGCACCCTCCGCTGACCTATGATGAAATGGAGTATTTGCTGACCGGTTCGAGATTCTATTACAAATTCATACAGTTCAACGGTATGATGCTTCATTCGTCCTGTGTTGTCGTTGACGAGACCGCATACCTGTTTTCCGCACCGAGCGGAACGGGAAAGTCCACTCACACGGCTCTGTGGCTGAAAAATCTCGGCGACCGTGCGTTTATCTTAAATGATGACAAGCCCGCCTTAAGGGTCGAAGACGGCGTCTTTTACGCTTACGGAACCCCCTGGAGCGGCAAGACTGACCAGAACATAAATGCAAGATACCGCATAGGCGGAATCGCCTTTATTGAGCGCAGCGACCGTTGTTTCATTGAGGATATGCCGACGACCGAAGCGATCAAGAATCTCTATTGGCAGACAGTGAAGCCACGTATAGAGGCAAATGTCGACATTCTTTTCAAGACCTGTGAAGATCTCATAAATTCGATTCCTATATACCGTTTCGGCGCAAATATAAGTGACGAAGCCTTCAGGACCTCTTACGAGAAGATGACGGGCAACAAATTTCGGGTCGTAAAAGGAGAAGATCTGTATGTTTAACGGCAAGATGAAAGCAGTCACATTCAGCTATGATGACGGAATAACTCAGGACATCCGGCTCATACGACTTATGGACAAATACGGCATAAAAGCCACCTTCAACCTTTGCTCGGGACTGCTCGGAAGAGCCGACAAACTTGAGCGGGGAGAAAACTTCCGCACCGTTCCTTTTGTGCATCCGAGGCAGGACGAGATCAAAGACATTTACAAAGGGCACGAAGTAGCGGTACACACGGTCGATCACAAGTGGCTGCCCGGTCTTTCGGACGGCGACGCCTTTATTCAGGTGGAAAAGGATCGTCAAGTCCTCTCAAGCCTTGTGGGATATGAAGTCATCGGTATGGCGTATCCTTGTTCGGACAGTACCGACGAGCGTATTCAGAGACTGGTTCGCGAGCGCACCGGTGTAAGGTATGCGCGCAGTGTGAATTCCTCACGGAGCTTTGACATTCCGAAAGGCGACGAGCTTTATAATTTCAAGCCGACGATCCATCAATTTGAAACAAGTGATGAAAAGACCGACAGTCTTATAGACGAATTCTTAAAGCTTGAAACGGACGAACCGAAGTTGTTGTACATATGGGGTCACGCATTTGAATTTGATATTGACCCTGCAAAGTGGGATCGCATTGAGGCGATCTTTGACAAGCTCGGCGGTCATGATGATATTTTCTACGGGACTAACAGGGAGTGCCTGCTCGGCGAATAAACCGCCGCGACAGGGACAGAGTGTGAAGG
>CAKRVQ010000116.1 GCA_934408795.1 uncultured Eubacteriales bacterium | reverse complement strand
GCACAAAGGATGATTTCGATCTTTTGAAGCAGACGCCCTCCTCCGTACTCGGCTCCTGCCGATTCAAACTGCCCGACTGTGAGGTGGATCCCGAGCCTTATGACAAAATAATCGCCACCCTTAAAAAGCACGACATCGGCGCCTTCTTTTACATAGGCGGAAACGATTCTATGGACACGGTCGTAAAGTTGTCGTACTGTTTTGCCCGGCGCGGCGTGGACATAAGCGTCATCGGCGTGCCGAAGACCATCGACAATGACCTGTTTGAGACCGACCACACCCCGGGATTCGGCTCTGCGGCAAAATATGTCGTTTCTTCGGTAAACGAAATAATTCGTGACAGCAGTGTTTACGATCTGCGCAGTGTGACAATAGTTGAAGTGATGGGAAGACATGCGGGCTGGCTTACCGCATCGACCTGCCTGCTCCGCCTCAACGGCGAGATCCAGCCGCAGCTCATCTATCTGCCCGAGCGCTCCTTCAGTCCCGAAAAATTCGTTGACGATGTCAGACGCGAATTAAGAAAGAATAATACGGTCGTCGTCGCCGTTTCCGAGGGGATAAGGATAGAAAGCGCCTCGGGGGATTCTTCTCCCGCCGCCCGACCGGACGGATTCGGTCATATATGCCTCGGCGGTGTGGGCAGGCAGCTTGAGGGGCTGGTGCGAAAAGAGATCGGCTGCAAGGTTCGCTCGGTCGAGTTGAATGTTCTTCAGCGCTGCGCCTCGCATTTTGCTTCAAAGACCGATATTTTCGAAGCAGAGAATGCGGGAAGAGTCGCGGTAAGGCTTATGCTCAGCGGCGAGACCGGTATAATGGTAAGAATAAGAAGGATAAGCGATTCGCCCTACAGGATCGCAATGGAAGGCATTGACGCCTCCGCCGTTGCGAACAAGGACAAGCCCTTCCCTCAGAAATGGATAAACGAGCTCGGCAACAATGTTACCGATGATGCGATACCCTACTTTCTGCCGCTGATACAGGGCGAGCTGCAGATCAAGACCGAAAACGGTATACCCATGCATTTCAAATTCTGATCCCGACACCCGATCTTTTATAACGACTCGCGATTATTTTACGGTCGAATTCCGATATTACCCTTGGACTCCGGCAGTACGGTCGACAGTAGGTTTTTATCGGGATCGTATCGGGATCCGAAAAGCAATTAACAAAGGTGGAATAAACGGAATGAAGCTCCTCGCCATAGACGGAAACAGCATTATAAACCGCGCTTTTTACGGTATAAGGCTTCTCACGACCAAGGAAGGGCAGTACACCAACGGAATATACGGTTTTCTGAATATCCTTCTGAAGCTTATCGACACCGAAAAGCCAGACGGGGTTGCCGTCGCCTTTGACCTGCGGTCGCCGACCTTCAGGCACAAAATGTATGCCGAATATAAGGCGGGACGCAAGGGTATGCCCGAGGAGCTCGCCTCGCAGATGCCGCTTATCAAGGAACTGCTTTCCGACCTCGGTTATGCCGTTCTCACCTGTGAGGGTTATGAAGCGGACGATATTCTCGGAACTCTTGCCGCCATGGCGGAGGAGAATCCCGCCGACACCTGCGTCATAGCAACGGGTGACCGTGACAGTCTCCAGCTTGTTTCGAATCAGACCAAGGTCCTTCTTTCCGCCACCAAGCAGGGCAGACCCGAGATAACCGAATGCACACCCGAATATATTGCGGAAAAGCACGGGGTCACCCCTCTCGGAATGATAGAGGTGAAAGCCCTTATGGGCGACGGTTCGGACAACATCCCCGGTGTGCGCGGAGTGGGCGAAAAGACTGCCGACGAGCTTATCGCGAAGTACGGTACTCTTGAAAATATATACGATAACATCGATTCTCCCGAAATAAGGGAATCCCTGCGCAAAAAGCTGCTTGAGGGTAAGGATTCGGCTTTTTTGAGCCGCACATTGGGCACCATCTGCCGCACGGCACCTATAGGTGTAAGTTTCGGGGAGCTAAAGAAGGGACACGGCAACCCCGCCGCAGCGGTGAGGCTCATGAGGTCGTTGGAGCTTTTCTCACTTATACCCAAGTTCGGACTTGACGGTGTCGACGATTCCCTGCCCGAGGTCGACGACGGCGGTCCCGACACAAAGCCGTCCGCCCCCGAATATAAAATAACCGATTCCGCCGAAGATCTGCTCTCGTCGGATAAAGAGCTCCCTCTTTACTGCCTTTTTGACGGCGTATTCGTGTTCTCGCGCGGAAAAGCGCTCCTTTCGACGGACAAAAAGGAGGACGCGCTCAAAATACTGTCATCCGACTGCAAAAAGTACTTCCACGATATAAAATCGGTATATGAATCCCTTCCCGAATGCCCCGAAATAAAGAACTCGGAGTTTGATACCCTGCTTGCGGGATATCTGCTGAATCCGAACGGTAAGGACTACTCCCTTGCGAGACTCTCGGAAGAGTACTCGGTAAAATACGAAGAGTCGGTCGAAGAGCGCGCCGCCGCACTGTTTTATCTGACGGCCGAGCTTTCCCGCCGACTGGATGCCGCGGGCATGATGCCGTTGCTGAAAAATATTGAAATACCGCTTGCCGCAGTACTTTCATCGATGGAAAAAGCGGGATTCCTCGTAAATACCGAAGGCATACGCCGTTACGGCGAAGAGCTCGGCGAGCGGATCGAAAAGCTGCGTTCCGAGATCATTTCGGATGTGGGATACGAGTTCAATCTTAATTCCCCCAAGCAGCTCGGAGAAGCGCTCTTTGTAAAAATGGGTCTGCCGGGAGGAAAAAAGACGAAAAGCGGTTATTCGACCGGTGCGGAGATACTTGAAGGACTTAAATACGAAAGTCCGACGGTAGGCAAGTTGCTGGAATACCGCGCGCTGACAAAACTCAAATCGACCTACTGTGACGGACTGACCGCCGCCGCGGGCCCCGACGGAAGGATCCACTCCCGCCTCAACCAGACCGAGACCAGAACGGGAAGGATCAGCTCCGCCGAGCCGAATCTTCAGAACATCCCCGTCCGCAAGGAGGAGGGGCGCCTGCTCCGCGATTACTTCATTGCGGATGAAGGTTGTGTTCTGTGCGATGCCGATTATTCTCAGATCGAGCTCCGCGTTCTTGCCCATATGGCAAACGATCCCGTGATGATAGCCGCCTTTAACAACGGAGCCGACATTCACACCTCAACCGCCGCCGAAGTGTTCGGAATGCCTCCCGAAATGGTGACACATCAAATGAGAAGCCGCGCAAAGGCGGTCAATTTCGGTATTGTCTACGGTATAGGAGCCTTCTCCCTCGCAAAGGATATCGGCGTGTCGTTCGGCGAGGCGTCGGGCTACATTAAGAAGTACCTCGGCACATATAAGGGCGTTGACGAATTTATGAAACGCGCCGTAAGCGATGCAAAAGAAAACGGATATGTAACGACTATGTTCGCGAGGAGGCGCCCCCTGCCCGAGATCAAGTCGGGAAACGGTCCGACCAGAAGTTTCGGCGAAAGAGCGGCGCGAAACGCCCCGATACAGGGCACCGCTGCCGACATTATAAAGATCGCCATGATAAAGGTTTGGCGCCGACTGAATTCCGAGCTGCCCGAGGCGCGGCTCATTATGCAGGTGCACGATGAACTGATCATCGAGGCTCCCGAGCGCGATGCCGAAAAAGCGTGCAGAATACTTTCCGAAGAAATGGAACACGCCGCCGAGCTTTCGGTGAAGCTTGCGGTCGATGTTCACACCGGTAAGACATGGTTGGAGGCAAAGGACTGATGGTCACCGTTGAAAGACTTGTCGACGGTCGGCTCTCGGGCGGGATCGCAGCTCTTGAAGCGGAATGCTTTGCGGACCCCTGGTCGGAGGATGCCGTAAAGGAGGCGTTCCGTTTCGGCACCGTCTTTTTCGCGGCGCTTGAGGACGGTAATGTTTTGGGCTATGTCGGCGTAAAACCGGTGCTTGACGAAGGCTACATCTCAAATGTTGCGGTGACCGAAAAAATGCGGCGCCGCGGTATCGGAAAAGCTCTTATGGCTGCCGTTGATTCCTTTGCGGCGGAGTCGGGTCTCTCCTTTGTTTCCCTTGAGGTCCGCGAATCAAATAATGCCGCGACCGCGCTCTACTCCGAATGCGGCTACGGAATCGTCGGAAAACGAAAAAACTTTTATGTTCATCCCGTTGAGGATGCACTTATAATGACAAAAAACTTTAAACGGGAAGAGTGATTTTTTTGTATATACTCGGCATTGAATCCTCCTGCGACGAAACCGCGGCGGCAGTGGTAAAGGACGGCAGGATCGTCCTTTCCTCGGTCGTTGCGACGCAGATAGCCGAACACCGTATCTACGGAGGCGTGGTGCCCGAGATAGCATCAAGAAGGCACACCGAAAGCATCTCCGCAGTCGTAAGAGAAGCGATAGACAAGGCGGAAATAGACGACGGTGAGCTGGATGCCGTCGCGGTCACTTTTGCGCCGGGTCTTATAGGGGCGCTGCTGGTCGGGGTGAACTTCGCAAAGGGGTTGTCAAAGTCTCTTGACATTCCGCTTGTTCCCGTTCACCATCTGCGCTCGCATATCGCGGCCAATTACATAACCGCGCCCGAGCTTGAGCCGCCGTTTCTCTG
>CAKRVQ010000115.1 GCA_934408795.1 uncultured Eubacteriales bacterium | reverse complement strand
CCTCCCGCGTGGTTTGCATACCGCAAGCTATATTCGCTTGCCGCAGCCACCTTTGCTGCTCTGCTTGCAGCGATAATATGTATGGTCCCCGTTTACTCGGAATTCCTTGCGGCGGTGGGAAACGCTCCCGCCGATGCGACGGATATGTACGCGATCGTTGCTGATGCGCTTTCAAAATCACCTGTGTCCGCAATGCTGCTTTCGAACATTTCCGCACTGATAATGACGGCGACCTCGGTGCTCAGCGGTCTGTTCGGCGACCGCGCCTACCGAACAAGAGTAATAACAAAGGTAAAGAGCCTCAAGGATTCATTTCAGGGTGAAAACCTTTATCAGTATCTCGCTCAAAAAGGTTCGGTAAATTTCTGGTTGTTTGCACTGATCCTTATTTTCTGGTTCAACTCCTCAACATTTATAGAACTGCTTTGTACACTGTTCTGAAGATCCTGTTATGATGATCCTCGGCAGATTATTCTTAATTGATTATTTTGAAAGGGAATGATTTATATGAGCAATAAGATCCATTGTCCCGTATGCGGGGCGGAAAATAATGACGAATACACCTATTGCATAACCTGCGGAAGCAAGCTGCCCAAGTGCGAAAATGCCGCTGCCGAGAGGGTGATCCCGACCGATAACGGAGCCGAGGCAGAGAACGCGGCCGCGGTCGGAAAAGAGCCTGCGGCGGAAGCCCCCGTTGCCACCTCTGCACCCGAAACCACTTCCGAAACCGCCCGTGCAGCCGCTGCCGCGGAGCCGACTTCGGAAGATACTGCCGCGGCGTCAGCCGCGGAAAATGCGGCATCGGATACCGCTCCCCTCGCCGAAGAGGCGGCGGGCGAAGGCACCGACGGGCGCACGGACACGAGTGCCGAAGCGGGCAATGCCGAGATGATCTACGGTCTGCCCGCAGACGAGGTCGCCTCATTTACCGGCGGCAGGGACAGCCGTCTTTACAGAAAGCTTGCCAAAGCCGACAAGGAAGGCAAGTCCGGTGGCTGGAACTGGCCGATGTTCCTTTTCGGCGTTCTGCTCAATATGCCTTTTATATGGCTCTACTACCGCAAAATGTATAAGGCCGCAAACATTGTTCTTGCGATCTGCCTTGCCGCCAACATCGCCATGGCGGTTCTGGCTTCATCCCTTGTCGGATGTGCGCTGAGACCCATAGACAGATTCCTTACAAACCACCCCGATGTCGCGTCGGTCATAGAGGAGCGCGTTTTTGAGGAAGCGGATCGATACGGGTATTATCAGAACGACGGACTCGTCCCCGACGACGGCACTTCCGACGGCAGCAGCATTCCGGGCAACGACGGCATCACGGGCGGCAACGACCTCAAAGAGGACGACTATATGTTCGGTTACGACTTTGACGCTCCCCTCTTCACCGAGCAGGACGCCAAGGCGTACGGCGAAGAGATAGTAGGCTACTATGTTGAGGAGCTTGGGAATTTCGTGATCTTTGCGGGACTGCTCTTCCTTATTATGATCCTTGAATTCATCTTTGAGATGGTACTTGCCGCGAAAGCAAATTCGATGTATGTAAAGAGAATGAAGAAGATCGACTATGAGGTCCGCGCCGTGAATTCGGGTATGGCGCCAGAGGCGGAAATCGCAAAACGCGGCGGCAGAAACATCGGACTTCCGATAGGTCTCGGAATCGGTTTCGGCATACTCGTGATGATCATTGCGGAAGTCGCAACGCTGGTCCCCTTTATGGATTTTGCCATGAGGTTCATCGAACCCTATATTAACCATTTCGGTACGAGGTAAAAAGATGAGAGTAAAAAAGGCCATAATTCCCGCTGCGGGACTCGGTACAAGGGTGCTCCCGATATCAAAATCAATGCCCAAGGAAATGCTCAACATTGTTGACAAGCCCGCCATTCAGTATATCGTCGAAGAGGCAGTCGCCGCGGGCATAACCGACATTCTTATAATCACAAACCGCGGAAAAGGCATAATCGAGGATCATTTCGATCATTCGTATGAGCTGGAGGCGAACCTTGCCGCCAAGGGGAAGACCGACCTTCTGAACGAAGTGCGCAAATGCGCTTCTCTTGCCAACATTTTCTACCTTCGTCAGAAGGAAACGGGCGGACTCGGCCATGCGGTGCTCTGCGCCGAGGAGTTTGTCGCCGGAGACCCGTTTGCGGTCCTTTACGGAGACGATGTTATAATAGGCGAGGATCCCGCCATCGGGCAGCTTATAAGAGCTTACGAAAAATACGGCAAGGGCGTTGTCGGCATTAAGGAAGTATTGCCCGAGCAGATAGTAAAATACAGTTCGATGAAGTTGTCGCCCCTTGAAGGCTCGTGCTATTCGGTCACCGATATGATCGAAAAACCCGCGCCGGGCGAAGAGTTCTCCTTGTTTTCCATTCTCGGCAGATGTGTGCTTGAGCCCGAGATATTCGACATTCTGAAAAAGACGCCTAAGGGCGCCGGCGGCGAGCTTCAGCTCACGGACGCAATGAAGACGGTCGCTAGCGTAACCGGAATGATCGGTGTTGATTTTGACGGAGACCGATACGATATGGGCAACAAGTTCGGCATCATCAAAGCTAACATAGAGGTTGGCTTAAATCATCCCGAGACAAAAGACGAGCTGCGCGATTATCTTAAAGGGCTCGTTTCAAGGTTGTGATCAGACAGACGACGGGGATAAGGGAGACTGTGTGAAATGAAAATCATGAATATTCACGACCCGGCGTTCCGCAAGTACGGAAGGGTCCTCTCGCTTGATGCAACGCCGTTTATTGAGGCGGCACAAACGGTTAAGATGCCCGACGGCGAGGCAAGCCGATATGTGCCGACTCTGCCCGAGTTTGAGGCGCTTCCCGCCGCAGATATCATAAGAGACGAGCTTTTCGGCGAGATGCCTGCGCAGGTGGGTTACTGCTGGGGATATAACCATCGGCTGAATGCGCTTGAATGGCATAAATGCTCCGAGATCAACATTGCCCTTACCGATCTGATCCTGCTGCTCGGTGAGCTCAAGGATGTTGAAGACGGCAAATACGACTCTTCCCGCGTGGAAGCGTTTTTGCTTAAAAAGGGGGAGTCGGTCGAAGTCTACGCAATGACTCTTCATTACGGTCCCATACAGACATCCGATGAAGGATTCAGATTTGTCGTGGCTCTGACCGAGGGAACGAATACCGAGCTTCAAAAGAAGCCCGCCGACCCGCTTCTTTTCAACAAAAACAAGTGGCTTATGGCTCATATCGACAATAAAGAACTGATCGAAGAGGGAGCGTTTCCCGGCATAACGGGAGAAAATTACTGTCTTTGACCGACCGAGCCCGTCTTTATATAAGTAAGGCAGCGGCACGGCACAAAGGCAGCAACAAAAAACAAAACAACAGAAAATCAGAAACGGAGATACACCGATGAAAGCAAGAATACCCGGAGCGGGCGGACAATCCCGTGCAGCAATGCTGCAGCAAGTCCAAAAGGCGCAGGAGGATATGCAGACCCTGCAGACTCAGCTTGAAGAGACCGAATACGAAGGCTCTGCGGCGGGAGGTCAGGTGACGGTCGTCGCCGACGGCAAACACAGGGTCAAAAAGATCACCATATCTCCCGAGGTGGTTGACCCGGAGGATACGGAGATGCTTGAAGACCTCGTTTGTGTGGCGGTCAACAACGCAATAGAGAAGGCATCCTCCGACTACGATGAGAAGATGTCCGCGATAACGGGCGGGCTCAACATTCCGGGTCTTCTCTGATAAGAACTCGGAACAAGAGGTAAAAAATGTCATACATCGTTCCTTCTCTCGAACGCCTTACCGACTGCTTCGCCGCGCTGCCCGGAATAGGCAGAAAAACCGCGTCGCGGCTTGCAATGTACATTCTGACCTCGCCCGAAAATACGGCGAAGGACTTTGCCGAAGCAATGGTCTCGGCGAGAGAGAACATAAAGTATTGTAAATGCTGCCAGAATCTGACCGATTCGGCGGTGTGTCCCGTTTGCGCGTCGCCGACCCGCGACCGCTCGCTGATATGCGTCGTTGAGCAGCCGCAGGATGTAATGGCTTTTGAGCGTATGCGGGAGTACAACGGTCTTTATCATGTTCTTCACGGTGCGATCTCCCCTATTGACGGCGTCGGTCCCGACGACCTCAAGATCAAGGAGCTTATGACCCGATTATCGGATGACACCGTCAAGGAAATAATTATTGCGACCGATCCCACGGTCGAAGGCGAGACCACCGCGAGTTACATTTCGCGTCTTGTAAAGCCGCTCGGCATCAAGGCGACCCGCCTTGCCTACGGAATACCCGTGGGCGGCGATCTTGAATATGCCGACGAAGTGACGCTGGCAAGGGCTTTTGAAGGACGCAACGAGTTATAAAGACTTACGCGCGGTAAATTTAGTTTTACCGTTTCATTACCCGCTTTCACATCCGCAAAGTGAAGTTTAAAAGCACTATACTCAATAAACAATAAAAGAAGTCTAATAAAAAGGAGAAAATTAAAATGATCACAAAAGATATGATTATCGGAGATATCCTTGACGAGCACGCAGACCTTGCTCCCTTCTTCCTCGAAATGGGAATGCACTGCCTCGGCTGCCCGAGCGCCAGAGGAGAGTCGGTTGAAATGGCGTGTATGGTTCACGGACACGACGCAGACGAGTTTGTTGCTCTGCTCAACGA
>CAKRVQ010000114.1 GCA_934408795.1 uncultured Eubacteriales bacterium | reverse complement strand
CCCGTGATAAACCGAGTCGGCAGAAGCCGGCGCAACCGAACAGAAAAGAGGAATGCTTATGTTGGTTGTAGAAAGAGCGGAAAAAAGAAACGCAGTCGAGTTTGAGTATTTAAGATGCCCGGTCTGCAAAACAGGCAGACTGTGCGACAAGTCGACGGGTGAAACGGTGCTCACCGTAAGCAGTGACCGTGACCTGCACAGTCTGCCGAGGATAATTGTTAAATGTCCTAAATGTGCAAGTAAGATCAGTATAGGTTATATTGAAGAATAAAGCGTACATAGCTTGACCGCCGAGCGTTTATATCATCGCTCGGGGATAATACGAGTCAAAGCATGACTGACGGCTTTTAAGCTGCGAGTCATGCTTTTTTTGCGTCCTCTCTGCTTAAAAGCGGGAGGACGCGTTTTGTTTTTAAAAGTTGTTTATTCGCTGATCGCGGGCTTTCCGTAGTGCCTCTCTTGAATTTTCAGAGAAAAAGAAAATACAAGAGAAAGGCAAGAAAAAATATGGATTACCGTAAAAGCGATTATGCGAACAATAAGTGCTCATCTTCCATTATTTATAATTCATCGGTCGGCAGATGCGAGATCGACGCTGCGCAGACCGATAACCCGTCTGCATATAAAAAGAGCAATGACAGAAATTGCAATAACGAAAAGAGAGATAACAAAAGCAATGACTGCGGGAATAAGCGGGATTTTGACTTTTGGAAAAGCTGGTCGGATGAAAACTACCGCGAAACAGACCGCGCCGATACCGTCGCTCGAAAGCACTCTCGTTCTCTGGAATCGGTCTATACCGAAAACTCCGAACTTCTTTCTCTTACCGACGAGTATTTTGAGCGTGACATTCATAATGAGGCGGTTGAGATCGCACGCCGCGCACTCTCAACCCTTACTCCGCTTCAGAGACGGAGATACATATTATATAACGCATATGATCTGACCTATCGTGAAATAGCCGAACGCGAGGGCGTTGATGCCATGGCAGTTTACCGCTCGGTTGAAAAAGCAAAAAATTCCGTAAAAAAGTTTATAGAGGGGGTCTACAAAAGCCGTTTTTAAGGACGGTAAGTGAGGGACAGGAAAAGATATAACGGAGGAAAGACATGAAAAAGGTACAACTGCCGTATAACGAACCCCCGTATTCGACATACCACTACCTTTCAACGGCGGGGATAGTGACCTCGGGAGTAGAAGGAATTCAGAATTGGTATTACAACAATACGCTTCAATGGAGATGCTCCGACAGATTTCTTTACGGGTATTCATCTCCCGAGCTTGCCGTTGAGTCGGGCAGTATATGGGAAATGCCGTTTGTTGAAAAATTCGGTCTGTCAGTCCGATATGCCAAGAATTCGTTTTCATTGATCGCAAAGTCTATGCTTGATGACGGCCGTTATGTTTATTACAGCGGTATTGACGATTATTACATAAAGGGAAAGACCTGGTATAAGTCAAGGCATTTTCCGCACGACGGGCTGCTTCTCGGATATGATGATGCCGACGGCAGTCTCACGACCGCTGCATATGATTCAAATTGGGTATTCAGACCGTTTAAGATATCCGCGTCGGATTTTGACCGCGCCGCACGGTCGGATAAGGTGAAGCAGCAGGGCGGCGGAATATGGGCGCTGGCGATCAAGCCCGATCCCCACAAACTTGATCTTGCGCACATACAAAGAAAGCTTGATGAATACCTGGCGGGTGAGCGGTCGGGCAACAATGAAACGGGCGTTAAGGTTTATGTGATGATCGATATTTATTTAAGACTGTTGTCTGAGGGGATGATCGATCACGAAAAAATGGATTGGCGGTTGTTCAGGCTGATTTATGAGCATAAAAAATGTATGCTCGGGAGGATCAAAGCCGTTGAACGGGCGATCCGAAGGGACGGCTCTTTATCGGATGCTTATTACCCCATAGTTGAAAAGGCGGAGCGGCTGAAATTCATATATGCAAAGTATCGCATAAAAAAGAACGATGAGCTCATAGGCGAACTGAGAAAGGGACTGGCGGACATAAAGGAAAAAGAAACCGAGCTGCTCATAAAGCTTAACAAGATGATCACGAGGCAGCTTAAGGATGAGGCGAAAATATGAAGAAGTACAATTTTTCGATAGTCATAAATAACAAGAGGACGGTTTTGCGGTCCGATACAAAGCTGCTGCCGATCTTCGTCATTACCGAAAATGCAAAAAAATACGATATCAGACAACTTACCGAGATCTCGCGTTGTATAACACCGACACTGTTTGAAGTGACCTGTAAAAAGGCGGTCGGGAAGTACCGTGTCGTGATCGAAGAAGATTTTGAAAGGTCGGGACCGATTTACAGATACAAGGGGCATCTGACAGACGGCCGCTTTGCATCCGATGTGTTTTTCGTTGTAAAGAGAGAAAGACATATTTTCCCGTTCCCGAAAACATACACTGCGGCCATGGTAAACGGTTTCGATAATGAAAAAAACGCCTGTTCCGCCTCAAACGGGAAGAGTGCATTGGATTGGGAAATCGCACTGCGTACGCATATCAACAGATATAAAAGGAGATCCGACAGTGAGTTCGAATTTGAGAGGACCGATATCGGCGGCGGAATGCTCATCAGTATATGTGTAGACAAAGAATCGGCAAAGAAAAACGGAGATAAATTGATGAGAATGCTTAAAGATCTTGCCGATTCGGTAAACTCCGAAAACAACGGTGTTTCGGCAGGCGAACCTTACCGCGGCTCCGACGCCGACCGTGCAAATACGGTGCGGTATAGTATCATCATAAACACCGAGGACGAGACCCCGGCAAACGGAATATGTGAGATCCTCTATCGCAGCACGGAGGTGTTATTGGGCAGGCGAAGAGGATGACGGCATTTGATGTGCGGAGTTCGGTATAGGTCTGCACCTGCCGACGCCTCTTTGAAGCGTTGCATTGTCAGGCGCTTGCCGTCCGACTTCGGCTTCAGCCGCGGCACCCGGCGGCACTCGGCTGCCGCCGGGTGCCCGGCGGGCAAAGTCGGCATTGATCGGACCTGTCCGGTTTAGGATGAAGCAGCATATAGGATCTCAGCCGTCGGAAAGCGATTGCCCGCTTTGGGGGGCGCGTGACGGCTGCAACGCCTCGGCCTTCACGCGCCCCGCGCGGCTGAAGCCGAAGTCGGACGGCAAGCGTAGTGCGGGATATCGGATGCGCGTCTTCCGATATCGGTGAGTAAAAAGATGTGTACGGCAGCTGCAAAAAAAGAGCCACCGATCGCCTTACGGGACTCTCATATGCGGGTAAAAGAATAAAGATAGGAAGATGATGATGAATAACAACGAAAGAGCTCTTTACAAGGAGTTGTGCAGTTTTCTCACGGCGGATCCCGACAGACTGTCGTATCTCATAAAAAAGGCGGCGACGCCCGCCGTTCTCGGAAAACTGCATTATAACAGAATGCAGGGAGTCGCGCTTCAAACGATCAAGAGGTATGCGCCGAACGCCCCGATAAACCGCGAATTCAAAAATTCTCTTAAACTGGTCTCAAAGATCAACCGTATGAAAAACGACGATCTGTATAAAGTGCTTGATGAGCTCAGAAAGGCGCTTGACGGCAAAGAGGAAAAGTATGCCGCGCTTAAAGGAGCGCTGCTTTGCGGAATGTATCCCGAGGGATGCCGCACCTCAAACGATGTGGATCTTCTGGTTCGTCAAAAGGATCTGACCGAGATAGGTGACTGCCTGAGACAGTGCGGATTCAGACAGGGCAAGGTGACCGAAAACGGCTTTGTTCCGGCGGACCGTAAGGAAATAATCAATTCAAGAATAAACAGAGGCGAAACGATCCCCTATATAAAAGAGATTAACGGTAAGGCAGAGACCTTTGCCGAGGTGGACCTTAACTTCTCTCTTGACTATAAAAACGGCGGAGACAAGCTGACCGATTCCATTTTGAACCGTTCATATGACAAAAAGGTCGGACAGTCGATCGTCCGCACCCTCTCAAATGAGGATTTTCTTGTTCATCTCTGCTGCCACCTGTATAAGGAGGCGGCCACTCTGCCGTGGATCGGGATGAGACGGGATATGACCATGTATAAGTATTGTGATATATACTTTTTGCTTCACGGTATGGATACCGAAGGCGTCGATGCTTTTTTCTCCCGCTCTCACTCACTCGGAGTCGATCGAGCCTGTGCGTATGCCGTACTGTCCGCAGATGCGTTGTTTATCAATGTGAACCGCTATGCGGTTTTGCGGGCGCGTGAGCTTATGAAAGGGGACGATTTGACAATGGTAAGAGTCACGGCACCTGCCGAAAAAAAGGAGTATGAGTATACAACATCCGATATTGCCGAGAGATTTTTCTCGGCGGACAGAACAAAGCTTTTGCGGGAGGTGACAGAAAAATGAGAAGACTTGAAATGAAAAAGAATGACCGCGGAGGTCTGCTTATAACCTTCTGCGGTCTTGACGGCAGCGGAAAGACCACCCTTATAAACCGTCTTGTAAACGATCTTAAAGCAGAGGGAAACGGCGAAGTCTTTGTCACTAAGCAGCCGACGCCGTATGTCAGAGGCTCCGAGATATTCAGGACATATATGGATAACCCGTGCCACGACGACTATGACTACCGCAGTCTGTCACTCCTTGCCGCAAGTGACAGGGTTCAGCATACGACCAAGGTGATCGGACCTATGCTGGA
>CAKRVQ010000113.1 GCA_934408795.1 uncultured Eubacteriales bacterium | reverse complement strand
CGGCACGGTGGCTCTTATAGGCGCGGGAATGTACGCCTGTTCCTATTGCGGTGATACGGTAATAGTCAGGGGAAAGATCACATCTTTGGAGTTTTGCAGATGAAGCGTGAGTGTGTATGTTATTTATAAAACTGATGCGTTATTTTCTGGGATTCGTCAGGTTCAAAATATACGGAGACTATCCCGAAAGACTTGTAAATCAACTCGGCAGCAGGGAAGTCCCCGTATGGAATATCTCGCGTAACGGAGACTGTATTTGTGCAGATATGTTCTTAAAGGATTATAAAAGAATAAGGGAATACAGAGCAAAAAACAGAGTCAAAACGAAGGTAACGGGCAGGTACGGACTGCCGTTCGGATTACACAGATATAAAAGAAGAGTCGGACTTGCGGCGGGCGCCGTTATTTTTGCGGTCGGACTCTTTATGTTTCCGAAATATATTTGGAATGTTACCGTGATCGGAAATTCGGAAATAGATACAAAAGTCATAATCGATGCTCTCGGCGAGCTGGGCATTCGCGAGGGGACGCCTATATCATCCGTCGATACAAGAAAGCTGCCTGCCGAACTCAAATTGAAGGTCGACGGGATAGCGTGGGCTGCCGTAAACATAGAAGGCACCAAAGCGAGTGTGAATATAACCGAGTCGATAAAGGCACAGGTCGAAGATAAACTGCCGAGCAACCTTATAGCAGATCGCGACGGGACCGTGACGATGCTTCTCGTTACGGGCGGCGCTCTGAAAACACGGGTGGGCGAGACCGTTCGGAAAGGAGATCTTCTCGTTTCGGGTATCGTTGACTATAAAGAGGGCGGTAGCGGTTTTGTCCGCTCATCGGGAAAGGTGCTTGCAAGGACCCGCGAGAGAATAGAGGTCGCGGTCGATCTTGAACAGAAATACACGGTGCGGACCGGGAGAACAGAGACCCGCAGCATAATAAGAACACCGCTTTTTGACCTCCCGATGTTTCTCGGCGATCCCGTTTTCAGCTATGAGCGACAAGTAAACGAAAATCGTATAAGCACCGAGGGCGGTTATATACCGATCAAAAAGATAACCGCTTTGTTTTACGAAACAGAGGAGAGAATAACTCATATTACAACTGAAACCGCTGAAAAACAGGGAATGGCGATGCTTGAAATGAGGGAGACGGAAGAGTTTGAGGATGCCGAAATAATCTCAAGAGAGATAATGACTGAGGCAAAGGAAGACAGATTCATTCTGACGGCGGAATATATATGCGAGAGAAATATCGCGCGGGAAGAAAAATTATTATTTGGTACTGTAAATTGAGACGATAATATGATAAAATACTAAAAGAACTATGTATCGGGGAGAACGGATGTTGACAACAAAGACTTTTCCAATAGAAAAAGCCGGACTGATATCGGGACTTTTCGGCGACTTTGACAGTAATATGAAGCTCGTCGAAAGAGAATACGGCGTAACGGTCACAATGCGCGGCTCTGAGCTCAAAGTAAGCGGCGAAGAGGAATCGACCGTCCTCGCCGTCAGGGCGATCTCCGCTATGCAGGAGCTGATCCTCAAAGGTGATGCGCTGACCGATCAGAGCGTCCGCTATATTTTTTCCATGGTCAATGATAATGAGGAAACGAGAGTCGGAGAACTTGCGGGCGGCACGATATGTATTACCGCTTCGGGCAGACCCGTTAGACCCAAAACACTAGGTCAGAAGAAATATATAGAAGCGATCGGAAAAAATACCGTAACGATCGGTGTAGGACCTGCGGGAACGGGTAAGACCTACCTTGCAGTCGCCGTTGCGGTGGCAGCGTTCAAGTCAAAGAAGGTCAACAGGATAATCATCACACGCCCTGCAGTCGAAGCGGGTGAAAAACTGGGATTTTTACCGGGAGACCTTCAGCAGAAGGTTGATCCTTATCTGCGCCCTCTGTATGACGCATTGTTTGATATGCTCGGTGCAGAGCAGTTTGCGCATTGCCAGGAGCGCGGTGACATAGAGGTCGCACCCCTCGCTTATATGCGCGGCAGGACCCTTGACGACAGCTTTATTATTCTTGACGAGGCTCAGAATACAACGACAGAGCAGATGAAAATGTTCCTGACCCGTCTCGGCTATAATTCAAAGATCGTCGTCACGGGCGATATTACTCAGATCGACCTGCCGGACGGTAAGCGCTCGGGTCTGAAAGAAGTCATAAAGATACTTAAAAATATCAACGGTATCGAGACGGTCATTTTCGACAGTCGCGATGTTGTGCGTCATCATCTCGTCAAAGAGATAATAAGCGCCTATGAAAAGTATGAGGAAAAACGCAAATGAGCGGATATGTTTATTTTGTAAATTCACAGAGAAAGCATCTGCTGCCCGACGGTATCAAGGATAAGATCCGTGAGGCGTTCGACAGTGTTCTTAAAAATGAAGGTGTTTCTGATGCCGCCGAAATAACCGTTACTTTTGTCGGAGACAGAAAGATAAGAGAGCTGAACAGGCAATTCAGAAATATCGACCGAAGCACCGATGTGCTTTCTTTCCCGCTCGGCGAAAACGGTGTTTACGACACCGATCCCGAGACCGAAAGACTTATGCTCGGCGATGTCGTGATCTCGCTTGAACATGCTTTTTCGCAGGCTGAAGAATTCGGCCACTCGGCCGATCGAGAGATAGTCTATCTCTCGGTGCACTCCATGCTGCATCTGCTTGGATATGATCATATGGAGCCGACCGAGGCGTCGGTCATGAGAGAAAAGGAAGAAAAAACGATGACCGAAATAGGTCTTGAAAGGTAAAAAATGAAGGACAATAAAACATACAATGTTTTCGCCGCGGTCTGCGGCAGACCGAATGTGGGCAAATCGTCATTTATCAACCGTGCGGTCGGTCAAAAGGTCTCCATTGTTTCGGACAAGCCCCAGACTACCCGCACCCGCATTATGGGAATCGCCGATAGAGACAATACACAGATAGTTTTCATCGACACTCCGGGATTCCATAAACCGCGCAACCTTCTCGGTGAAAATATGATAAAGGATGTCAATGCGGGCTTTGCCGATGCAAACGCTGCGGTGCTCATAGTCGAAGCCGATCCGCATTTCAACACCGAGGACGGCGCGCTCCCCAAAGCGGAGCAGGAGCTCTTAAAAATAATAGCGTCAAAAAAGATCCCCTGCATTCTCGGCATCAATAAGATAGATCTTCTTGAGGATAAAAGCAAACTCCTCTCGGTAATCTCCAAATATTCGAAAGTCTACGATTTTGCCGCGGTCGTACCGTTTTCGGCAAGAACAGGCGACGGTGCGGAGGACCTCGTGGACGAGCTTATGCGCTTTTCCGAGGAGGGTCCGCATTATTTTGATGAAGATGCTTTTACCGATCAGCCCGAGGGCAGACTTGTCTGCGAAATGATCAGGGAAAAGCTTCTGCGTTCGCTTGATAAGGAAATCCCGCACGGGATCGCAGTGAGCCTTGAACGCTTTTTAGAAAGAGACAACGCAGCAGGAGAACCTGTTATTGAAGCCGATGCCGTTATCTATTGCGAGAAGCAGAGCCACAAAGGAATAATCATCGGTAAGGGCGGCTCTATGCTGAAAAAGGTGGGAATCGAAGCACGAAAGGATATCGAGCGTTTTTTCGGCTGCAAGGTCAACCTTAAACTGTGGGTAAAGGTCAAAGAGGATTGGCGCAACCGCGAAAACATAATCAGAGAACTGGGCTTTGAAGCGGACGGTAAATAACCGATTCGCCGCACCGAAAAGACAACTGATCCGAAATACCGCGATCGGCTGACGCCCCGATCTCCGATTTTGCACGACCGCCTCAAATTACCATTATATCGTCACTCCGTTTACATAAACTAATCTTACATCACATAAATAATTCTGCACGGAGTGATAATGATGAACGAACGCGAGGCATGGGAAAAATTCAGGGAAACGGGAACAATTTTGGATTATCTTGAGTACAGAACGCTGCACGAAAAACGGCGCTCTGCGGAGAGGAAAAATGCAGATAACGACAGACGGAATCGTAATAAAAGAAAACGCCGTGGGTGATTATGACAGGGTCCTGTCCGTACTCACCCGCGATCTCGGTGTTATAAGGGCGTTCAGCGTCGGCTCAAGAAGGATAAAAAGCAAGAAAAACGCATCGACATCACTGCTTGCATATTCGAGGTTTTCTCTTTCAAAATCAAAAGACGCATACAGAGTCGACGACGCCGCGCCGAAGGAGATGTTTTTCGGGCTCAGAGGCGATATCGTAAAGCTCGCGGTTGCACAGTACCTCTGCGAGCTTTGCTCGCACACAGTGCCCGAGGGCGAGCCGTCCGAAGAATACTTAAGACTCGTTCTCAATACATTTCACTTTCTCTGCGATCCGGAAAGCGACTCCGATCTTTTGAAGGCAATAGCCGAACTCAGATTGATGACGGTTGCCGGGTTCGCACCCGATCTTCTTGCCTGCAGAGTCTGCGGCACATATGACGGAAAACGGATGTATTTTGATACAAACGGTTCGTCGCTTATTTGTGCCGACTGTCTCGGCATTCCGGATAACTCGGTGTCCGAGCTTGACGGTGCGATGCTTGCCGCAATGAGACATATCGTATATTCGGATTTTGAAAAACTGTTTTCCTTCTCAATACCGCACGATTCTGCGGTAAGACTTTCGCGTGTCACCGAAAAATATGTGATCTCGGTCACCGAAAGAAGGTA
>CAKRVQ010000112.1 GCA_934408795.1 uncultured Eubacteriales bacterium | reverse complement strand
CTCTTTATGTCCTCGGGATCACCGACAAGAACGAGCGACAGATCGGAGAAATCCGAAAGTGCGCGCAGCGATCCCTTTACGACCGGAACATACCCGGCGTCGGCGCCGTATATATCGACAATTACTTTTTTCATTTTCGCTTCTCCGTTTCGGTTATATACTGTATCGGAGTCGGACAATTGCGGGCGGCGATACGGCGGTGACGCCTTCTTCGGCAGACCGCGGCAATCATCTTACTCGATCGAAATTATAAGATCATATACCGCCTGACCTCCGTCAAGGAAGCCCGACTCTATATGAGGGTATTTTTGCGATAATGCCGACGACAACGCCCCCGCGTCATCTTCGTTCATATTACTGCCCCAGAAGGCAAGAAGAGTCTGTTTTTCATTCATACAACCGAGCGCCTCCAGTGCACCGAAAAATACATCGTCGCGATTCTTTCGGCAGCAAAGGATCCTGTCGCCGTCCAGAGCTATATACTCGCCTGCTGTAATGTTCACTCCGTTCAAAAACGCGTCTCTGGTAGCGGTAGTGATGTAAAGAGATGTCACGCCCGGGAGGCAGGAAGTCATACACTCCACGAATTCATCGGCCGTCTCCTTTGAATCATCCATCATAGACAAGGCGGAATAGCCCTCCGCAACCGACGACGTCGGTATAACGGTGACGGGCACCTTTCCGTAAAGCTCCGCTGCCTGACGGGCGGCAAGCTTTATGTTTGAATTGTTCGGGAGTACGATTATATTGTCGGCATTCACACTGTCAAACGCTCTTATGAAATCCTCTGCCGACGGGTTGTCGGTCTGACCTCCGTCCACGATCGCATCCGCGCCTATGCCTATAAAGTATCCCGCGATCCCTTTACCCGGAGCGGTCGATACGATCGCAAACTTCTTATGACGCATCGGCTTTGACGCCGCGTCTGCATTGATGTTCTCCGAAACGCTTTCTGTAGTTTTGTTCACATTGCAGACATCGGCATCGGTCTCCCCCATAAGAGCCGAGTTCATTCCTTCAAATATCTTGAGCAGACCCGCTCCGCCGCTGTCGACAACGCCCGCCTCTTTGAGCACGGGCAGCTTATCCGGCGTCTTTTCAAGAGATTCTCTCATCACGGGGATGAGCCTTCCGAAGCAATCTTCAAACGAGTCAAAGTTTTCGCCCGAAGCCCACTCCGCGGTCTCTCTCATAACGGTGAGCATCGTGCCCTCGGTCGGCGTTCTGACCGCGCGGTAAGCCGACGCGGCGCCGCTCTCAAGCATTGAAGCAAAATCGCAAACGGGCACGGTGTCTTTGCCCTTTGCAAAACCGGCGAGTCCCCTTATGTACTGCGAGAGTATCACTCCCGAATTGCCGCGTGCCGAAAGAAGTGAGCCTCTCGACAGTGCCGCCGTCATTTCCCCTATGTTCTTTTTGCCCTCCGAAGCGGTGATCCCGCCCTCAAGAGTCTTTCCCATGTATTTCCCCGTGTCACCGTCGGGAACAGGAAAAACATTCAGTCGGTCAATATAGTCCTCATTCGTTTTCAGACGGCGGTAACCGTTTTTAAACAAATTATAAAAAAACTCACCGTCAAGCCCGGTCGTTGCCATTATTCTTTCCCCTCAACAGTAACTTTTTCACCGTAGCAGTATGCAATTACTGTTCCGGGACCCACGGAGGCTCCCACTATCGGCCCTATATAATTAAGGGTCACGCCCGCAAAGGGTTTAAGTGCAAGGATCTCATCACGCAGCGCGAGGGCTTCCGCCTCGCAGTCGGCATGAGTTATGCACAACTGATGACGCTCGGGTTCAATCGCCTCCTCTGCTATCATTCGGGCGATCTCCTTTCTCGCGTTGATCGCACCCTTTACCTTTTTGATTGCGTAATTCTGGCCTATGGCATCGGATATGATGATGGGCTTTACGCCGAAAAGGTTTCCGAAAAACGCGCTTGAAGCCTTTACTCTTCCCGATTTTCTGAGGTATTCGAGACTTGCGACGGTACCGCACTGATTTACTCTCAGTTTATTCTCTTCTATGTACGCCGCGTTTTCTTCAATGCTTACTCCCTCTTCCCTGAGCATTGCCGCCTTGATAAGCATCATTCCCTGACCGAGGGAGCTGTTTAGCGCATCGATACATATGATATTTCGTTCGGGATATTCCCCGATAAGCTCCTCCGCTATCGTGCGGGCAAGGTTTACCGAGCCGGAAAGAGCCGATGAGCAACCGATATAAAGGATATCTCTGCCCGCCTGAAGATGCTTTTTGAACTCACTCTCAAATACGCTCCTCGGCACCTGTGTGGTGGTGACGCGTTTGCCGTTTCTCATAAGTCCGTAGAACTCCTGAGCAGTATGGCTCTCCCAATCAAGAGAAGCGGGGTATTCGCTTCCCTCAACGACATAATTCATCTTGACATATTCTATGGAATATTTCTTTCTCAGCTCGCTTGTGAGGTCACAGGTGGAATCCCCGACTATTGCATAGTCCTTGTGTGTGACCGTACCTTCGGTATTGCCCGACGCCGTTTCTTCCGATCTTCCGGTCATAATTTCGTTCATGATCTTTCTCTCCCTTTCATTTCCCGCCGAGATAGGCGCTCCGAGATAAAACGCCGCGCAGAGTCCCGGTCCTATATTGGCACCGCAAGCCATACCGACGGTATTTATGATAATTTCCTTAGGTGCGAATTTTTCGTTTATCATCGCCGCAAGACGCTTTGCAGCCTCTTCGCGGTTCGAATGCGCCACAAATATGATCTGGTCTTTGAGGTCAACGCCCGTCTTTTCCATATACCTGAGGGTGGCGTTAAACGCCGCATCCTTGCCTTTGAACTTTCCGAGGACCTCCGACAGACCCTCTCGATTGAAATCCGCCATGGGGTTTACTCCCGCAAGGGTGCCGAAGAACGCCTTCGCATTTGAGACCCTGTTCATCTTCGCAAGGAACGACAGATCATCCATGGGTCCCATCTGATGAATGCAGTGGCGCACTTCATTCAGATACTCCGCGACCTCCTCTATATCGGCACCTGCCTCCGCTCTTTTGTGCGCAAGCGCGATAAGCAGTGCCAGCGATGTCGAATACCTGAGGGAATCGACGCATATTACCTTACGGCCGGGGTATTTTTTCATCAGTTCCTCGCCCACGGCAACACAGTTATTGTATGTGCACGACAGAGCCGACGACATTGAGATGCTCAGGATATCGTATCCCGCCGTAAGATACTTTTTGAAGACCTCCTCGGTCTCTCCCAATGTGGGTGATGCCGTTCTGTAAAGGGCGCTTTTTCTTCCCTTCATGGAACCGTAATACCATTCGGGAGTGAAAGCAGACCAGTCCAAATCGGAGGTCATCTCTCTTCCGTCGGGGAAATACAGTATGCCATGCAAGCAGTCTTCAACACCGAATCGCGCCCTGAGTGTTTGATCCAGGTCGCATCCCGTATCGGAAATAATTACATATTTGCTCATTTTGTCCTCCGTACCGATTATTCCGTTTGTTTGTTTTTTCAGCTTCCTGCGGCTCCGATCGCCGACCTGTAGCAGCACCCGCCCGACTGCGGACCACAAAAAATATATATGCATCGAGCGCAGAAAACACGACACGCGTGTCGCTTTTTATGAATATACCATATTTTTCGTCATATTTCAACACCATAATAAATTTATCGGCAAAAAAAGCATTTGAAAATATTGCACAATTTGTTATAATAAAAAGGCTTGCTGCGGGATGATCTCGGATCGTCGCCTGCGGCATCAAGATATTAACACTCAGTGGGGTTTGTTTTATGGGACCTGTCGCAATCATTTTAATTATCGCAGGTGTACTTTTTTTGGGCGGACTTGCCGCAACGATCGCGGTCACACTGCCCATTGCGAAAAAGGTATACGATATCACGCTGGTACGGACTGAGCCCGATAAATGGGGCAGGGTCTGCTCGGCGCCCGAAAACGCAGAGCAGCTTTCAATGTGGAATGACGGCTGCCGCTGGGCGGAAGAGAACGCTGCGGCAATGCGTGAAGTGTCGGTTGAAAACGACGGATTGAAGCTTTACGGCGAATACTACGACTTCGGTTCGGACGAATGCGTGATAATCCTTCCCGGAAGATGCGAATGCCTTAAATATTCCTATTACTACGCCGCACCGTATAAAAGAGCGGGGCTCAATGTGCTGGTCATCGATCAGCGGGCACACGGCAAAAGCGACGGTAAATACTCTACCGCGGGGATGGCGGAAGGCCGCGACCTTGCGGTATGGGCTGATCTTGCAAAAAATCAGCTCGGGGTAAAGGGGATATTCCTTCACTGTGTCTGCATAGGATGCGCAACAGGTCTTACCGCGGTGACATCGGAAGATGCATCGGGACTGTACAAGGGGCTTGTGCTTGACGGCTGCTTCACCTCCTTCAGGGAGACCTACAGAAGGCATATGATCGTTGACAAGAGGCCTTTGTTTCCGGTGCTCGATATGATAATGCTGCTGCTTTACAAAAACACAGGCAACAATGTCTTAAAAAATTCCCCCGAAAAAATGCTCCCGAGGCTGAAGCTCCCGGTCATTTTCATACACGGAAAAAAGGACCTTTACTCGCTGCCCGAAAAGGCCCAGATGCTTTTCGACAAGACGGGCAGCTACACCGGCACGCTCAACCGCTGGGGCGCTCACCAAGTTCCCGCAAGGGCGCCTAGCGCAGCTGCTCCGGCGCTTCTTCAACGCCGACCCGGCCCGTGTATACGAGCCCCCAGCCTTGCCAGCCAGTGTA
>CAKRVQ010000111.1 GCA_934408795.1 uncultured Eubacteriales bacterium | reverse complement strand
AACGGCAGTCTTGGCGTTTACATTTCCTACCCTGATACCTTCATATTCAAGGCGATATGAAGATGACTTACCGTCGGTCACGAATATGCTTCCGCCGGGGATCAGGCTTACTATGGCAACGCCGTCTTTGACCTCATAGGTCTTTCCGGTGAGCCAATCGGTAAGAACTGTTCCGTCCTTAACGCCGGCTTCTCTTGCGTTGAGCTGATACTCATAGACCTCTTCGTTGAGGCAGGATGCGGTGATGACCGTCCCGTTTTCATCCCATCTCGCATATGCCATTATACCGTTCTTATCATCGACTTCAAGACGATTCTGAACACCTGTCTTAAGGCATGAATAGGTCTTTCTCAGTTCTGTGAGCGCCTTGTAGTAGTTAAGCATCTCGTAGTCCCACTGAGCGGGGTTCCATTCCATCGGGGGGCACCATGTAGATGAGCTGGAGCCGTTGCTTTCGGACTTCAGATAGACTTCTTCGCCGTAGAATATACAGGGCGCGCCTACATATGTGAACTGTATAAGAAGTGTTGCAAATGTATTAAATCTGTTATCGGTATAGGCACGGTTTGTATCGTGCTGGCTGATGAAGTTATAGATGGTGAAGCCTATGTTTCTGGGAAGAACATCTATCGAGTTCTTCAATGCATTTGCAAAGTTGCTCGGGGTGACGGTTCCCATTGCATAGTTGTCGATATATCCCTCAAGCGATCTGTTCCACTGAGAATCAAAAGCACCGTCGAGCATAGCGGTGGTGCCCGATGCCTCGGAAAGGAAGAAGAAATCGGGGTTGATCTTTTTGAGGTAATACTTCATCGAACGGATAACATCGTTCGCGCTGAGGTCTTTCGTTTCGGTAGTTCCCCAGAGCCATCCGCCGGTATCAAAGCGGATTCCGTCCACTCCGATATCTCTGGCAAGCCACTGGAGATAAGAACCTTCAGTTGTATATATTGTCTCCTGAGACAACTCGGTACCCAGATCAAGGCAGTATCCGCCCCAGGCGGTCACTTTCGGAGATGCGTACATATCCGCAAAGTAGTTGATATCAAGCGGGTACATCCTGTTTCCGCCGGTAAGCATACCGTTAGCGTTTGTATATGCAAGATCCGCGTCCTGCATATAGTACATGCCCTTATCGTGAACCGCCTTTATGAGGTTCTTATAATCATTGGGTGTACCGAAGGAATCCTCGACATCGGTATACGCCTGTTTGCCGTATCCGATATTCTGACTTGACTTTGAGGTCGGGTTTGTGAATACCGACTCAACGCCGAGTTCCTTAAGGTATGACACCTTCTGGTCTATACCGAAGAGGTCTCCGCCGTATTTTGAGCCGAGACTGTATGATGCGCTGCCTCTTCCGATGTTCCACTGACGCATATCACGATAGCCGCCTGCGGGCAGATCATCACTCGTGGTATCGCCGTTAAAGAAGACATCGGGGATTATGGAATACCAAACAGTACCCTTGGCCCATTCGGGGACATCGAAACCAACCAGGAGATTCCAGCAGTTATCTACCTTGGGTTCCTCGAAAGCTATACCTGTTCTGTTTGTGTAAAATACCGTTGTGTCAACATTATTGTTTCCCAAAAGGAAGCGGTATTTTATATAGGATGACTGGGGAGGAATGGTCACCTTCCAATAGTCATAGTATCCCGTATCGTCATGGCTGTCGAATTCCATATCGACAGTCGTCCAGGAAAAGCCCTTATTTGTTGTGTATTGAAACTGTGCCTTTGTGACATTATATCTTGCCACTCTGACACGGAAGGTGATCTCATCCTCCGTTGTCGGCTCCGCAGGCTCAAGATATATGCCGGCCTGATCATGAAATGCTTTTTCTATCGGAGCAGTTTCATTTTCCGCCTTCATGGCGCTTTGAACCTTATTGTTCTCGATAACACCGCTCAAAAGATGAAATCCCAGAGCGATGCTGCCGGACAATGCAATTGCAAGCGCAGCATAAACGGCGATTACTTTTTTCAGCATCGTTTGTTCTCCTCTCAATCAGCAAAAAGATAACTCAGCTTATCTTACCGGCTTTTTCTCTTTTTGATAAAGAGAACGGTCACGACCGCGATGCCTGCGAGGCAAAGGACAGCCGCGAATCCCGCAACCGCGGTCCACACGCTGATCTTCATATTCGCTATCGGCAAATCCACCGAAGCTATTTCATCGACTGTTTTTCCCGTCTGTTTTACTCTGTTGTACTCGGGATCGAGTATTGTAACGGGATCGGAGTCATTAACAACGGTATAGACCTGAATATCCCTCAGTTCGCTCGCGGTATGGAAGGCTTTGTATCTCAGATCTATGGTATACTTACCGGTACCGATCATCGCCAGGGTAATCTTACCGTCAACCCATACCTTGGTATAATCGGGAGAAGACACTATCGCTATGTCACACGCCTTATCAACCGTGCGTGTAAATTTGGCGGAGGTCAGAACCGAAGCCGCATCATCCTTATATCTTACGATGCTGATGGCATCCTTTGTTATTCTTACACAGACCTCATTGCGCTTGGAGTTACTGGGCAGAACATATCTGCGAAGAGTAAACTCGGTGCAATCGTCTTCCTTCTTATATTCGGGATCGGTTTCCTTAAAGGTGTATTTGAATCTCCAGACAAAGGTGCTTGAATTCTTCAGACCGTTGATATTTCTGTTTTGCTGAGCATCGACGAATCTTACATCACCGGTATCGTCCGAATAGAGATTGCGGAAAACTCCGTCAAGATATTCCGCCACAAGACCTGCGTCATCCATTTCGACCAGTTCTATGTTCTGGAAGTAATTGACTCCGCCTGCGGGCATTGCGGGGATGGTCGTGGATCTGAAAACGGGATCAAGTTTGATCCTGCGGGTCTCTTCGTCAAGGTCAGCCTTAACGCCCTTACCGAAGATCTTATAGTTTGAGAAAGAAACATCCGCACCCTCGGTGATTATCGAGAGGTTAGGTTCTATCTTCTTTGCGGTTCCGGTGGGGATATTGGCATTTATGATCACATGCTCATGGTTTATCCAAAGGTTATATGTCATAAGCTCATAGTTAAACTGCTGAGCAAAGTGGACCTTTTCTCCCTCTTTTGCCACAAAATTGGCAGAGCCGGGTGAAGAGAAGGATCCCGAGCCGCCGTTGACAAGGACAGCCGTTGAACCTGCCATAAAGCAGATATTAAAGACCTCATCGTCGATAGAGCAGATACCTATACGGGGACCCGACCACGCCGTGGTCTTTCCGTCCTTCTGCTTTGAACGGCTGTTAACAACAAAATCACCGATGGTGTTTATTATGTAGTTACCCTCATAGATAACGGATGTGAAATCGGCGTTACCGCTAACACCGAACGAACCGTTAACGGCGCTGCCGCCGGTCATTGTGCCGAGGTCCGCAATATCATCATAAGCCGAATTGTATACCGGCTCATCGGGTATTGCCGGAGGAAGCTCGGGAGTAGTCTTGGAAAGTGCAGTTCCGTAGACCTTAAGATCGGTGACCTTTATGGTATCACCGATGGAACGGAAGGTAAGGAATCCGCAGGGTTCAACCGACTCGGCGGACGAGATATCGAATACCTGTGCCTGTTTTCCGTTAATATAGCTGACGATCTTATCGGCGGTCATCACGACACGGAGTCTCGCAAAAGCACCTGCTTTTGTACCCTTGACTCTTATTGTGTTTCCGCTGTAGCAGCCTTCACCGCCTACTGCGCTCGGACCGACATTTCGTGTATTGGGTGCGAACGCGGTGATGTACTCATCGGTCGGACCCCATTCCTCTTTACCGTCTCCGTCGCGGTCTTCCATTTTGCCGTTGGCAGCGAGACCTATACGATAGAAGTCACCGTTGATCTTGGCGGGAACGAATCCGATGAAGGATTCGGTATATTTATTGTTGTCATGAAGCTCGATCGTTGCGCTGAATGTAAACGACTTACCGTCCGAAAGGTCATATTTTATGCCTTCAAACCAGAAGGAAGAGAATCCGAAGTTACCGGTGGGGGTGCATTCGAAATTCTTGGAGTCCTTCATTACGACAGAGCCCTTTTCAAGCCTTGTGCCCTTTATGACATAAATATTGTCGGTCATATCGTTGACGACCGTCTCGTTATCAAGGGGAAGCTGATCTGTCCAAACCTTGATATCGGAGAAGGTGACATCCGCTCTTGTGGCCTTTAATGCAGTTGCACCGAAGACAAACTCTGAGCTATTGAGCGTACCCAGGAAATACTCGACCTCGGTATTTTCGTCAACATATCCGGGGCGATTGGGGTAAGGCACAAGCCTTACATAAACATCCACGGAGCCACTGGCAGCAGAGTACTTCATAAGGTAAGTGACCTTGTGGTTGCTTCCGCCGTTGAACATAGCATCGCCGCCGAGACCGCAGAGGTTATTCCAAGCGGGTCTTACACCGGTGCACTCATATCCCTTCGCAGTCTTACCGTAGACAAAGCCGACGACCTGCTTCGGGTTATCGGCAGAATCGGGAGACATTGTGGCGTTTGCGGACTTTGTGTTCCAATTCACGGTTATCATGGCATAAACAGTATCCCTCGGGGTATACTTTATTCCGTCGAACAAAACCGTGTTGGGAGTCTCCGCACCGTCGCGAAGGCTGAATTTGCCCGTATCCTTCCACGCCTTATTGATCGCAGCGTCATTGATAGTCAGAGAGCCTGACTGATCGGTATGCTTCGCAGGATCGAATTTCGGCATTTCAGCAACGGTGGCTGCAGCATTTGCCGTTGAAAACGACAAAGGAAC
>CAKRVQ010000110.1 GCA_934408795.1 uncultured Eubacteriales bacterium | reverse complement strand
CTTGGTATGATGAGGTGAACGACGCAAACGGCAAGTGTGTCTGGGTGTTCGACGATGAAAAAAGGACCGTCATAGTCGCGCGTGTGCTGAAAGATGTCAATTACAGTTATGAAAGACTCGGGCTTTTGACGGTGGAACTGCCGGTCTCTCAGTTAGATGATCTTATTGCGAACGGAGACGGAAACGCCGCCGTGCTGCTTTATGACGGCAACTCCCATCCGGTCGCCTCCGCATTTGCCGAAGGACTGTCCGAGACTGCGGTTAATTCTCTTCTGCCGTTGTCCGAAGGCAGTGACGGCAGTGTGAGAAAAGCCGTCGACGGAGAGGACAGTCTGATATCAATAGTGACCCTCGACCCGAGCGGATGGAAGCTGGCCTCTTCTATATCGTATAAGGAAATAACGCGCGAACCCGATCGCCTCACGGGGCTCGGATTGGCACTGTCTCTTATCGTTGTTGGACTCTCCGTGCTCGCCTGTGTCGTTTCGCTTAAGAGCATCACAAAGCGGATAATGACAATAGGCGACCGCATGGTGACAATAGAAAAGGATAATTTTTCAAGCCTTATTGAGATGACGCATGAGGATGAGCTGAACATCATAGAAGACAGATACAACAATATGTGCGAGAGGATGAGAGAGCTCATCAGGGAACTCCAGGAGGCTGAAAATCGAAAGCGTGAATCCGAAATGCGCGTCCTTCAGGCACAGGTCAATCCGCATTTCCTCTATAATGTCCTTGATACCGTCAACTGGATGGCGATAGATAACGATGATTATGAGATCTCGGATATCGTCACAAAACTCGGTAAATTCTTCAGGATAAGCCTCAGCGACGGCAGAGAGGTTATAACTCTCGCGGAGGAGATAAACCTCGTGTCACTTTATCTCGATATCCAAAAAGCGCGCTTCAGAGACTACCTTGAGTGTGAATACGATATCGACGAGTCACTTAAAAACTGCCCCTGCATAAAGCTCATACTTCAACCTATAGTTGAAAACTCCATAAAGCACGGTTTTCGCAAGGATGACCTCCGCCGAGGAGTGATAAAAATATCCTGCCGTCTCGAAAACAATATGGCGGTAATAAGAATATCCGATAACGGAAGAGGCTTTGACGGATATAAGGATCTCAAGATCCCCGAGCGTGATCAAACGGGCGGATACGGTCTTCGCAATGTACGCGAACGCCTGAGCGTCTACTATAAGGATGATTATATCCTGAATATAAGAGGAAAGATCGACGAAGGTACAACGGTCACGGTGGGTTGGCCGGCTGACGAATCTTTTTCTGCGGATATCACGGTGAAAAGGAGCGGTGAACTTTGAAAAAATCATTACAATTTCTGCTGATGATCGCCGTTATGCTCTCAACCGTCGGATGCAACGGCAGCGAAAATACTCCTTCGGGCGGGGCGACGACCGCTGACGGTGCGCTTTCACCTTATGCCGAGACATTGACCCTCACAAGGTCGGGCTACAGAAACAGTATGACGACCTATATCGACGGTGAGTCGGAAAACGATAATTTCATAACAAAGTTTTATCTCGATAAGCTCAATGTGCGATTTGAGGACAAATGGTCTGCCGACAACGACAACTATTATACCCGCCTTGAACTTGCGATCGCGAGCGGAGATATTCCCGATGTTATGATGGTGAACAAGTCTCAGCTCGGTCATCTTGTGAAACTGGGATATGCCGCGGATATGACCGATGTCTATAACAAATATGCGGGTGAGCTGCTAAAGAAGAACCTTGAATATGAGGACAGGGCAGCATTCAAGGCTGCCGAGGTCGACGGAAGAATTTACGCCCTCCCTCTTACCTGCGCATACGAATCGGACGCCGCACTGATGTGGATAAGGAGCGACTGGCTGAAAAAGACAGGGCTTAATGTACCCACCGATGCCGATTCTTTCATCGAATTTCTCAGAGCACTGAAAGAAAGCGGATTAGCTGGTTATTCACACTCGGGACTTGATGCCGCGGGCCCCGGATCGGTCTGCTTTGATGCCCTTGCCGAAATGTGGGGAGCCTACTACGATATCTGGATACCTGACAAAAACGGAAACGGACTTGTATACAGTTCTTTTGAACCCGAAATGCGGAATGCTCTCATACAGATACAAAAAATGTATTCAGAAGGCTTGATAGACAGAAACTTTGCCATAAACGGCACCCCGATAACCGACAGAATTCTCAGAGGCGATGTCGGAGTCGTATTCGGACAGTTCTTTTACCCGCACCTTTTGAAGTACTCACTGATGAATGATAAGGATGCCGATTGGGAGGCATATCCGATACCCGCGGGACCCGACGGAAAGGTTCTTCCCAAAAAGAGTGTATTTGTCGACTCATACGCCGTTGTGAGCAGCAGCTGCAAAAACCCCGAAGCTCTTGTTAAGTGTATGAATCTCTGGTCGGAAATATGGCTTGACGGCGGAAAGTACAGGAGCTGGTATTCCGATAAAATAACAGGTGAGTACAAAAGCATAACCGGCTGCGGAAACTACGCCGTTCCCTATTTCTTCGAGGGCGTTGAAAACTGTATGAATATCGGTAAGGATATACGAAGCGTGTTCAGCGAAGATGCCCCCGAAAAAGCGATAGAGAACTATCCTTATGCCAAGATAACCTATTCATATATACATAACGAAGATCCGCAAAGCTTCATCAAGGGAGAAGGATGGGCTCTTAAAAAGGTCTATATGTCGGGTGAAAGGGTATTCAGCGATAACTACGGAGAATATATGACAAACCGCTATCAGGGAATGATGTCGGGAAAAAACTCATATACGGAGGCGAGATGGCGGACGCGAACGGTTGAGACATTTCTCAACATCATTATGGGTGATCCGATAGAGGAATTCGATAAACTGAAAAAGGAATGGACGGAAAACAGCGGCAGGCAGCTTATCGATGAAGTGAACCTCTGGTACGCCGAGGACAAGGCTGCCGACGGCAAGACATCATAACGGCTGCCGACGGCAGCGATCCGATTACCTCACTCATTAGGTTGCACTTTATGGGGGAGCCGCGCCGCGCGGAGCGCGGCGAACGGGCAGGGAAGAGCCCCCCGCTTTTACAAGACAACGGCGTGCGCAAAACGCTTAACTTCAGCTGCCCTAAACTTATGCGCTGCCCGTTTTGCGGCACCTTCGGTGCCGCGCGGCTCCCCTCGCACTTCTATCGGACCGCACCGTCATCCGCGATCGTAATATCCCCCCTGACAGCAAGTTCAGCCGCAATAAAAATAAGGACGGCCTTATCAAAGATTTTTACCTTGCTTTCGGTAACATCTACTCTTTCGAAAATGTTAATCGGTGCCATATAATCATTACGGGGACCCGTAACTTAAAATAGATTTGCCTTGATTTTTCTCAGCAAACGCAATTAGGGATGCGGCCTGCACTTACAGTCGGCGCAGCCCGTAGACCGTGAGAATGCCGTTGAGAAGAAACTGACGGCAAAACACCGACCACATCAGAGAATGGAGCAGATAATATGAATAACAAGGTTATTCGTGCAATGGGTGCGCTTTCGGCAACCGTTATAGCGGTAGTGAGCGCGGCGGGCTGTACAGGCGGCGGGAAAACGCCTGCGGCAACGATCGATAAAAATGACACACCGCTCGGAAGATACGCCGATACCGTTACGATAACTCAGGTTCGTTCCGTAAATCCCAATATAACATTTGCGGACGGAGAAAGTATCCAAAACAACTTTGTTTCCGAGTTTTATCTTGAGAAACTCAACATTAAATGGGAAGACAAGTGGACGGCAGACCCGTCGGCATACTCAACCAAACTTAACCTCGATATAGCGAGCGATGAGTTGCCCGATGTCTGCGTAGTCAACGCAAACCAGCTCAATACAATGGTCGCTTCCGGTCAGGCGCTTGATTTGAGCGAATACTATGACCATTTTGCGACCGATAAGCTGAAAAACAACATATCCGATGCGGCAATAGCAAGTGCCACATACGACGAAAAGCTTTATGCGATCCCGCAGATGACTTCAATGGAGTCCGATTCGCCCGTTATGTGGCTTCGCACCGATTGGATGAAAAAGATAGGCAAGTCTGCACCCACTACATATGCCGAGCTCGTCGACTATGTAAAGGCACTCAAGGCAAGCGGACTCGTTAAAAACGGCAAAGCGGGTCTTAATTTCTACGGCCCCGGCTCACAGGCATTCGCCGCGATCGCCGGCACACAGGGCGCATATTACGATATGTGGATCGATGACGGTACCGGTAAGCTTGTTTACAGCGGCGTTCAGCCCGAAATGCGTGCGGCACTCAAGCTTATGCAGGATATGTATAAGGACGGCTTGATAGACGAGGACTTCGCGATCAAGGGATCGACCGAAGAGTCGCTTATCGCTCAGGGCGAATACGGAGTGGTGTTCGGCCAGTATTTTTACGGCCACCTCATAAAGGGAAGCGTGCTCAACGATCAGAACGCCACTTGGGAGGCGTTTCCTATCCCTGCGGATGCCGACGGTAATATCATTCCTCAGTCTAAACTCAATGTGGGCGGATACTATGTAGTCAATCCCGCCTGTAAGAATCCCGAGGCACTCATAAAATCAATGAACCTCTGGATGGAAGTCTGGACAAAAGACGGAGAATACAGAGAGTGGTTCACCGATACGATGCTCAGCGACAGATATAAGGATGTTTACCTCTGCGGAGAATATGCACTCCCGAGCTTCTTCGATGTCGTGGATAATAATGTCAACATCGGCAGCCAGCTCAGAGAAATATACGCATCCTCCGATCCTGCAAAGGCGGCGGA